>JBAZGT010000010.1 GCA_041652735.1 Dehalococcoidales bacterium
GAAAAGCCAAGAAAGTAGCCCTCGTCGCCTGCATGAGGCGGCTGCTCACTATCATGAACTCAATTTTAAAACATCAAAGAGCTTGGCAATATGTATAAATTAACACAGTTGCTCTCCAAACGGGTCAGGCGTTAACGCGGAAATCAACTGTTTGGAGAGGGGGAATTTAGTAGAGAGGAGCTAGCGCCCCTCTCTGTCAGGCTACTCTCCATTTGGTTAGAGTACACTCTTGCCCAGAGTGCCTAATAGGACTATACTACCAATTAAAGCAATTATTGGTAAGGGGATTTGGTATATGTGGGATTGGAGAGCGAAATCTGCCATTGCCTCTTTTTGCATTGCGCTGGGAGGCGGTGGAGTGCTAGGTTATTTTGAACAATGCCTTACCGGGCTCATAATATCTGTTGTTTTTGTTCTTATAGGTTTCGGATTGTTAATATGGTCTTATACTGACCGTAAAAGAGACCATAAAAAGAGTTTTACATCTGAAAGTATTAAGCACGACCTAGAAAAGAAGGAGTATATTAAGTATTGTTTTCAGTTGGTCGGGCTTGTTGTGCTCGCTTTGATATTTATTATAGGAGTTCAGATATTTCTCTACAGACAAACAGTGTATATTGAACAAACAAGGCCAATTCTTGTATTAGAACCAAACATACAGGATGTTAAATACGATGATAAGTCTTACACTGCCAACATCACAATTGAGTATACACTATCAAATCTGAGGGATAACCCATCATATCAAACCCAAGTAAGATTTGCTGGCTTTCGAGATATTGACCCCAGTAACGTGCAAACGCTTAAAGACCAGTATATAACTAGTCCTATCTACGAGAGTGCAAATCGTCAGGTGACAGAAACTATCACGCTTCATGCTCATTCTGCGCCGCCCGGGGGACAAATTATTTTTATAACCTATACTAAAATCAGGTACGCCGATGCCCCAATGGGGAAAATACACTGGTATTCTGAAACTTGGTGGTCTGCGCTTACACTATATTTTGATGCTAATAGTCAACTAATAAGAGTAGCTAATGAAGAAGTTGACCCGTCACTATTCCCGGCTTATGAAGCGGAGATAAGTTTGCAATTTCCACATGAATTGGGAGACGAATAAATGAGCTTTATACGTGCGAAAGAAATACCACCACGTTCAGGGAATTGGTATGACTATGAGGTAAAAACCGTCCATGAGGGCAACAAGGTGCGGCAAAAGGTAATCCGCTACATCGGCCCTTCTGTCAGAACGTCTGCCAAAGTTTCTACTGGTCATAGCAGGGCTATTAACCCTTATCCAGTAGAACTGGATACCCCTATTGTTTATACCGCCAGAATACCCAAGGGAAAGGAAGTATAGAGGAGCCAGCGCCCCTCTCCGTCAGGCTACTCCCCATTTCAGAACACATGGCAATATCAAACGCGAATAATAGCATCCCATTTTAGTCGTCTTGACCACATAGAAAGCAACAAACAAACACGCCGTAATAAAGCCCGCGGCCAACCTGAAAATAGACGCCGGCGTTTTCCCCACCGGTTATTATGTTCACCCCGGCGGATAATATACCTTTTGTATTATTTTTCAGGCGCTGGTATAATGTGACAGCTACGGATAGAGGCTGCTAAAGCCCCGTAAAACCCCATTACCAGCGGCGGCCGGCGTACCCAGCGGCCGCGCTGAAATACAGAACAGGAGAAGTAAATGCCGGAGACTAAATGGACGAATTTGACACCGCAGCAGAAGCGGGAACAGAGGTTTAAATGGTGGCTCGACGCCGAAGGGGTGAACTTTATCGACGCCAATGCCCAGAAAGCTTACAAACAGCGGGTGCAGCGGCTGATAGACGTATATAACGTGGGCGAGCCGGACCGGGTGCCGGTATCCCTGATGATCGGGGCGCTGCCGGCCTACCTCTACGGCACCGACTACCATACCTGCATGTACGACTATGACAAGGCGGTCAAGGCCTGGGACAAGTTCAACCAGGACTTTCTGGACGCGGACTCGCTGTCCAGTCCGGGCACGGTGATTCCGGGCAGGGTCTATGACCTGCTGGACTACAAGCTGTACAAGTGGCCCGGGCACGGGCTGTCGACCAGCGCCACCGGCATCCAGTTCGTGGAGGGGGAATACATGCGGGCGGACGAATATGACGCCCTGATAGGCAACCCCTCCGATTTCTGGCAGCGGGTCTATATGCCGCGCGTCTTCGGCGCCTTCGAGTCCTGGCGGAATCTGACGCCTTTGACCAGCATCATCGAGGCCCCGGCGATGAACTTCACTCCCTATTCCATGCCGGAGGTGCAGAACTCGCTGAAAACGCTGATTAACGTGGGCAACGAGCTGCTGAAATACATGCAGGTCACCGGGGAGTTCGGGCGGCGCACACTGGAAGCCGGCTATCCGGCGGCGCGGGGCGGGTTCGCCAAAGCGCCTTTCGACGTTATCGGCGACACTTTAAGGGGCACGCAGGGCATCATCAGCGATATGTTCCGCCGGCCGGACAAGCTACTGGAAGCCATAGACGTGGTCACCCGTCTGATGATAGAGTCCGTTATCAACTCCCTCAACGCCTCCAAGGGGCTTTACGCCATGTTCCCCCTGCACAAGGGCGCGGACGGCTGGATGTCGGAAAAACAGTTCGATAAATTCTACTGGCCTTCCCTGAAAAAGGTCATCAACGCCTTCATCGACGAGGGTATCCTGGTGACGCTCTTCGCCGAGGGCAGCTACGAGACGCGACTGCAAAGCGTTAACGAGTTCCCCAAGGGCGCGGTTACCTGGCTGTTCGACCGCACGGACATGGCCAAAGCCAAGACGGTGCTGGGGGACCGGTGCTGCATCGCCGGGAACGTGCCCACCTCCCTGATGGCCACGGGCACGCCCAAGGCGGTCAAGGAGTACTGCCGCAAGCTCATCGAAACCTGCGGTAAGGGGGGAGGCTATATCCTGTCCGGGGGCGCCCAGGTGGATAACGGCAAGCCGGAAAACGTCCGCGCCATGCTGGAAGCCGCCCGGGAGTACGGCGTCTACAAAAAATAACGGGAGCCTTACCTTCAGATAATTTCAAAACGGGCGGTGACCGATGACGGAAGAATACGGCAATATCAAAACGCTGATAGACGTGATGAATGAGAACGGCGTGGACTTCGTGTTCTTCAACCCGGGCATCGATAATGTGCCGGTGCTGGAAACGCTGGCCGCCTGCCAGGCCCAGGGCAAAAAAGCGCCCCGGGGCATCCTCTGCCTGGATGAGTTCGTCGCCATGACCGCCGCGCACGGCAGCTACATGGCCACCGGCAAGCCGCAGGCGGTATCGGTGCACTCGGAGCTGGGCATCCTGCAAATCGGCGGGGCGCTGCATAACGCCCAGTGGGGCAAGGTGCCGCTGGTTTTTTTCACCGAAAGCCTGGGCCCGCCCGAACGCACCAACTGGCGCGGCGAGCCTTTCGACCAGGGCATGATGGTGCGCAACTTCGTGAAATGGGACCATTACCTGGGGGCGGATGAAGACCCCGGGGAGGTCTTCCGGGAGGCTTTCCGGATAGCCGCCGCCGAGCCCTGCGGCCCGGTGTACCTTTCCCTGCCGCGGGAAACGCTGTGGAGCAAAAGCGCCGCTACCGCGGGCAAAAAGGTGAAATACGCCACGGGAGCGCCGCCACAAGCCGATGCCGCCACATTAAACAAAATCGCGGCCCTGCTGGTCAAAGCGGAAAACCCGCTGATAGTAGCCGGCTATACGGGCCGCCATACCGAGTCCGTGGCCTGCCTGGTAGAGCTGGCGGAAACGCTGGCGGCGCGGGTGATGACGGCGGACACCAGGGTGAATTTCCCCAATACCCACCCCCTGGCGGCCTATCAGCCCGCCGAGGGCTTCGGGACTCCCGTGCTGGCTACCGCCGACGTTATCCTGGCTATCGACTATGACATGCATTACGCCGCGCCGCCGGTATCCCCGGCCCCGGCCGCGAAAATAATACACCTGGATATAGATACCGCCAAAAAGGGCTTGCCGCTCTGGGGCAGGAAACCGGATATCCTGCTTAAAGCGGACTCCCGGCAGGCGATACCGGCGCTGACAGCCGCCGTCAAAGAACAGCTTACCGCGGCCCGGCGCGCCCAGCTGCAAAAACGCTACCGGACACTGGCGGCGGAGCACCGGAAACTGGATGGCGACTGGCAGTCCCTGGCGCAAAGCCACGCGGCACGCACGCCCGTTTCCGCCCACTGGCTGAGCCGCTGCATCGATGAAGTACTCGACGAAGACACGATAATCGTGAACCAGACCATTTCCCCGGCCAACATCGTGGCGCATCTGGTCCACCGGAGCCGGCCGGGCACGCTGCTCTCCTGCGCGGGGGGCTGTATCGGCTGGGCGCCGGGGGCGGCGCTGGGGGTAAAGCTGGCGGCGCCGGAGAAAACGGTCATCAGCCTGATGGGCGACGGCGCTTTCATCTACGGCTGCCCGGAGGCAACTCTATGGTCGGCCAGTCTCTACCAGGCCCCGTTTTTAGCCGTCATCTATGACAACCGCGGCTACGGCGCCATCAAGGGGCTTTTCCGGGAGAAGTACGACGTTACCAACATGGGGGCGGACATCGCCAGGCCGCCGGACTATACCCTGATTGCCCGCGCCAATAACGCTTACGGGCGCATGGTGGATGACCCCGCCGACCTCCCTAAAGCGTTAAAGGACTGCCTGGCGACGGTGCGCGGCGGACAGGCCGCCGTGCTGGATGTGCGCATCGACCCGGTTTAGAAAACGTTTAAAGCGGCCGGGTGGACAGAAAATCGAATTTTTCCCAGGCTTTAAGCTCGCCCGCCAGCACATTCTTTTCCAGTCGGGTCTCCGTATCCAATATCATGGTCACGCGGTCATTGCCGTAAACCGGCCAGTTACCGATGCTCCGGCAGGACGGGTCGCCGGTACGGGCGAAAGCGGCGCAGGAGTCCTGTATCTTTATGGCCAGGCTCTCCTGCTCCGGCCCGTCGCCGGTAAACTCCTTATCCAGCGCCCCGAAGAGGAAAGGGTTATCCAGGCCGTGCATGGCGCCCAACATGCCGCCCATAGCCGGTGATTTATATGTAAACAGGTAATGATAGGCCGGGGCGCCGCTATCGCGCCGGGCTGCCACCAGCCGTAGGGCGGGCATTTTAAAGGTAAGGTCGGTATTGATGTTGGCCAGTATCTCGGCCGGGGCGCCGCTGCCGCCGTGGGCCAGGGAAATAGCGCGGTAGTCCCGCACCAGGCCGGGCACCAGCTCATGAGGCAGCATGGTATCAAGGCGCTGACACAGGGCGTCATCGGTCAGCTTAGCGATGCCGGGGGTCATGGCCGTCGAGATTTTCAGCTCGTCGGCGGTGTTGCCCACGATGACGGGCATATTTTCAGCCAGGCCTTTCCGGACCGCGCTCAGCGGCCAGTCCGGAATGATTGCCCCGTCCTTAACCGGCTGGAAGGGCGTGAGCCGGAACTCGGTCTGCTGCAATTTCAGTCCCAGCGCCTGCTGGGCGTCCAGTAATTGCTGGGTGGTCAGTTTCCGTAAAGAATCTGTGTCTTTACCTTTGATATTCAATATCTCCAAAAATTGCCCGGTAATGCTTACCGCTTCCTCCAGCGGCCCGATGATATTGGCGGCGCCGCTGCGGTGGATGGCTTTATGGAACTTGCCGCGGGCCGCCGGCATGCCCAACAGATTGCCGATACTCATGCCGCCGGCGGAAAAGCCGAAGGCGGTGACGTTAGCCGGGTCGCCGCCGAAGGCGGAGATATTTTCCCGTACCCACTCCAGGGCCGCCACCTGGTCGAGCAGTCCTTCATTACCGGTGGCCGGTATTTGGCCGCCGGTGATTTCCTTAAGGTTCATAAACCCGAAAACGCCCATACGGTAGTTGAGGCTGACCAGGACGATATCCCCGCGCCGGGCCAGGCTGCCGCCTACCAAGAAAGCCTCGGTGCCGGAGCCGATGATAAAAGCGCCGCCGTGTATCCAGAACATGACCGGGCGTTTGGCGTCGTCCAGGCCCGGCGTCCAGACATTCAGGAACAGGCAGTCCTCATCCTGCGCTTCATCCGCGGGGGGCATGCCGGGGAGGGGCACCGGCATGGGGTTCTGGGGGGCGATAGCGCCGTATTTCTGGGCGGGGCGCAGGCCGTCCCAGGGCTTGACGGGCCGGGGCGGCAGCCAGCGCAAGTCACCCACGGGCGGGGCGGCATAAGGGATGCCCTTGAACGTGTAAATACCACCGGCAAAAGCGCCTTCCAGTTTACCGTTTTTGGTAGTGACCACGGCCTGCCTGCTGCTGCTCACGGAAGTCTCCTTAAATATAGTTTACTTATTATACCATTGGTGTTTATTAATGCAAATTCCGCCTTCCGGGAAAAAGAGAAAAGGGCACCGGCGGCGCCCCCCTCACTTTTTTACGGTCGCGTAATATGCTAATATCAAGTGTACGCCTATGGCTATACAAATCGAACTACTCCAGTCCATGAGATACTTTACCGGTATCGACGCGGCGCAGATCGAGCCGGTACAGCGCCTTTTCCGGGAAGTCCGCCACGACAAAGGCGCCCATTTCCTGGCGGAAGGCGACTTTACGGACTCGCTGTACTTTATCGTTTCCGGTCTGGTGAAGGTGTACAAGACCTCCCCCGGCGGGAAAGAGCAGGTGCTGCACGTCGCGCCCCCCGGCGATTCGCTCAATGACGTCTCGCTGTACGACGGCGGGCCCAACGCGGCCGGAATGGTGGCGCTGACCCCGGTAGTCCTCTATTCCATCGAAAAGAAGGACATCATCAAGGTATTGCAGGACAACCCCCGGGTGATGATGAACGTCATCCGCGCCCTGGCCGAGCGTATCCGGCGCGATTCCAACCTGCTGGAAGACCTGTCCTCCTCCCAGGTGCTGGCCAGGCTGGCCAAGCTTTTCCTGGGCCGCTACGGCGGCGAAGAGTACACCACCGGCCTGAACCTGACACAGAAAGACATGGCCAGCCTGGTGGGCAGCTCGCGGGAGATGGTGAACCGCTCGCTCAAGGTTATCGAGGGGATGGGCGGCATCCGGCTGTCCCGCCGCACCGTCATCATCCTGGACAAAGAGGTGCTCCACCGCATCGCCGAGGGCATGTCCGATAACGCTTAGCCCCACCCCCTACCTTTAGTTTTCCACACCGCCATCTCTTAAATCCATTTTCCCGCCGCCGTTGCACAATGTTAAATAGTTCACATTGTGACATAGTTCACTGACATATTGTGCGTTTCAATATATACTATAAATAGTTCTTGCATGATACACCTTTTCTATGCTATTATACAAAAGTATTGCGTAGTCATTATGGATTTATCTTACGCATTACGTAACAGGTACTAAAGAGAGGAAATAGTGCGATGAGATGGGGAATGGCCGTAGATTTATCCCGGTGCGTGCGCTGCTACGCCTGCGTGGCCGCCTGCCGCATCGAGCACTATCTCCCGATGGGCATGTGGTGGCCCCGCCTGGTCTTCCTGGATACCGGCGGCTCCCACCCGGAAGTGTCAACCTATTCCGTGCGGTGCAACCAGTGTAAAGACGCCCCCTGCGTGGCGGTATGCCCTACCGGCGCCACCACGCGGCGCGCGGACGGCATCGTCATGGTGGACCAGAACAAGTGCGTGGGCTGCCGCTACTGCGTGGTGGCCTGCCCTTACCAGAACCGCACCTTCCTTTCCAAGGATAAAGACCGGGGCTTTTTCCCCGGCAAGATACAGACGCCTTTCGAAAAAGCGGGCAAGAAGCTTTATACCCACCAGATAGGCACCACGGAAAAATGCAATTTCTGCGTAGAGCGCATCGACGCCGGTATGGCCAAAGGGCTCCAGCCGGGCCAAGACCGGGAGGCCACGCCCGCCTGCGTCAACACCTGCCCCGCCCGCGCCCTGACCTTCGGGGATTTGGACGACCCCGAGAGCGAAATATCGCGGCTGATAGAGGCCAGAAAAGGCTTCCAGCTGCACCCCGAATATGACACCGACCCCTCGGTATTCTTCCTGGACGGCAAAATAGGACAGGTATCCGATGCAACGGAAGCCGACGGCGCAAAGGAAGGGGTCACGATTGGAGCGGCATAGTACCATGCAGGCACACGAGTGGATGATAAATTACACCCGCCAGACGGAATGGATAGAACGCCGCGGCATCTTTTTATGGATAGCCTTTTATGCCGGCGGGCTGGGCGGGGGTCTATACCTGGTATCGCTGTTTTTTAACAGCCTGTGGGGCATGCTCATCAGCTGGCTGATAATCGCCGTGCTCAAGGGCGGCACCCACCTTATTTTCCTGGGCAAGCCGCTGCGCTTCTGGCGGATTATGGCCCACCCGCAAACATCCTGGCTGGCGCGGGGTTTCCTGTTCGTGGTGGGGTTCGTGGGGCTGGGGGCCATACAGCTTTTGATTTCCTGGCAGTGGCCGGGCGGGGCGGCGGAAATAGTCTTTAAAGCACTGACCGGCGTCATGGCCTTCGCCGTGGCTATTTACACCGGCTTCGTCCTGAAATCGGTCAAGGGGGTGCCTTTCTGGAACACCTGGCTTTTGCCCATTTTGTTCATCATGTGCGGCGTGCTGGGCGGCTTCGGACTGGCGGTGATTATCGCGCTGAACGGCGGCGGCATCGTGCTTTCCCAGGCGGAAACGGGCAGCCGCTGGCTGCTGGCGGCCAACATCCTCTTAATCATTATCTACCTGTGGCGGGCCTCCGCCCGGGAGGCGGTCGGCAAGCAGTCGGTGCTGGAGCAAATCCACGGCCACAGCGCCCCCATGTTCTGGGTCGGGGTGGTGCTGCTGGGCATCGTGATACCGCTGGCCGTTACCATCGCCGGGCTGGCGGCGGGCGAGGTGAACTCCGCCATCCTGATTACCGGGGTGGTGTGCGAGATATGCGGCGGCCTGGCGCTACGGTACGTGGTCCTCAAAGCCGGCGCGTATAGACCGCTGGTCGCCAGAGCGCGTTAGCGGCCGGCGCAGCCGTTTACCCTCTTTACTACGCAACTCTGCAAAAGTCTGGGATATTTTTTCAGAAAGACAGCGGTTATGAGTGAAACGAAAATAATTAAAACTACCTGCAAAAGCTGCCACGGCGGCTGCGGCGTGCTGGCCACCGTCCAGGACGGGGTCATCATCCACATCGAGGGGAACCCGGATACTCCCACCAAAGGCACGATGTGCTCCAAGGGGCTTTCCAGCATCCAGCACATCAACCACCCGGACCGCCTCCTTTACCCCCTGAAAAGGGCGGGGAAAAAGGGGGAGGGCAAGTGGCAGCGCATTACCTGGGACGAGGCGCTGGACACCATCGAAGCCAAAATGAAGGAGTCCATCGCCAAATACGGGCCGCAGTCCATCGCGGTGTCACAGGGGACGGGGCGCGGCTATAACGAGTACACCCACCGCTTCGCGCGCTCCATCGGCACGGCCAACATCATCACCCCCGGCTACATCTGCCACAGCCCCCGGCTGGGCCTATACGGGCTGGTGACCGGCTACGGGCGGCTTTACTGCGATTATCACGGCTGGGGCGGCGAGTTCCCCAAGACCCAGATTGCCTGGGCCAAGCAGCTGGAAATCTCCAGCGCCGACGGCGAGATGGCGGTTTGGTTCCTCAACAGCCTCAAGTATGTTAAAAATCTCATCGTCATCGACCCCCGGGAAACGGCGCTTTCTTCCCGCGCCACCCTGTGGCTGCAAATACGCCCCGGCACCGACGCCGCCCTGGCGCTGGCCATGATTAACGTGATTATCAGCGAGGGGCTCTGGGACAAGGAGTTCGTGGCGAAGTGGACTTACGGCTTCGAAAATCTCAAGGAGAGAGTCCAGGAATACACCCCGGAACGCGCCGCGGAGATTTGCTGGCTTAAAGCCGACGATATACGCAAAGCGGCCCGGCTGTTCGCCAAAGACACGCCCGGCTGCATCCAGGTGGGCAGCTCGCTGGAACGCCAGGCCAACTGCGGCCAGACGCTGCGGAGCATCATCTGCCTGCTAGGGGTGACCGGCAATATAGAGAGGCCGGGCAGCATGATAGGCTGGATGCCCCCGGACACCGGCCTGCGCGAGGACTTCTTTACCGAGATACCGATTACCGACGAAATGCGCCGGGGCATCGTGGGGGCGGACGAGTTTAAAATGGGCGCCGCCCGCACCGCGCACTCGGACACGGTTATCAAGCAGCTGCTCAAGCCGGACCCCACCGTCAGGGTGTGGTTCAGCGTGGGGGGACAGCAAATCATCCACCTGGCCAACACCACGGAAGTCCTGCAGGCCATCAACAACGTGGAGTTCATGATACATGCCGACCAGTTCATGGGGCCGATGGCGGAGCAGGCGGACATCGTGCTGCCGGCGGCGCACTGGCTGGAAATCGACGATATTTTCGATATGCACCCGCGCTTTATGATAGAGGCGCACAACAAGGTGGTGGAGCCGCCCGGCGAGGCCTGGCAGGACAGCAAAATATTTAACGAAATAGGCAAGCGGGTCGCCCCGAAATACTGGTTCGAGAACGTGGAGAAAATGCTGGACTACCAGCTGCGCAAGGGCAACATGACCTGGCAAGACTTCAGCAAAAAGGTCGTCCACGCCCGGATGGGCAAAGACCAGCTTTATTACAAGTACAAGACGGAATACTGGCGCAAGGGGGGCGGCTTTCCCACCCCTACCGGCAAGATGGAGCTGTACTCCACCGTGCTGGAAAACCTGGGCTACGACCCGCTGCCCTACTTCCAGGAGCCGGGGGAAAGCCCTATCTCCACGCCGGAGCTTTATAAAGAATACCCGTGCGTGCTGACCACCGGCTACCGGCAGCCCTTCTACTTCCTCTCCCAGTACCGGAACATCCCCTGGCTGCGCAGCTTCCAGAAAGACCCGGTGATGCAGCTCCACCCGGACACCGCCGCCCTGTACGGCATCGAGGACGGGGACTGGGCGTGGATTGAAAGCCCGCGCGGCCGCATCAAACAGAAAGCTCGTCTCTTCCCGGGGATTCTGCGGGGGGTGGTAATGGCTACGGCCAACTGCTTCTACCCGGAAGACCCGGGACCTTTGCACGGGCTGCTGCGCTCCAACCCCAACGTGCTGACGAACAATAACCACTGCGACCCGATGTACGGGTCGCCGGACCTGACCGCGCTATTATGTAAAGTGTATAAGGCCGGGGACGGAAAGTAAGATTTTGAGTTGACAGTTGTCAGTTGACAGTTGACAGTTAACAGTTGACAGTTGTTAGTTGACAGTAACCTGGCGGCCCCCTCCCCCAAATGGGAGGGGGTTTTGTTTGGGGGGAAAAGGAAGGGAGGGGCAAATGCCTTACCCCTCCCTGAGATCCTTCATTGTATTTATAGCGATAAAACGCTTATTTACTTGAACACGATAACGTTGCGCAGCGCTTTGCCGGTCACCACCTGGTTGATCGCCTCGTTGATGTCTTCCAGCGGGAAACGGCCGGAAATAAGCTCGTCCAGCTTGAGCTTGCCCGCCTTGTAAAGCGCTATCATCTTGGGCACCTCGATGTGCAGCTGCCCGCTGCCCATGAAAGCGCCGGTGACGATTTTCTCATAGCGGGTGATGAAGAAAGGCGATATGGTGATGGTGTCCGATATTTTAGGCATGCCCACGATAACCGTCATGCCGGTGAACGCGGACATGTCGATGCCCTGGACGATAGCCGCCGTGTTGCCCACCGTCACGAAAACGTAGTCCGCCCCTTCTCCCCCCGTCATCGCCTGGACTTCTTTAACCGCGTCCGTTTTCGTGGAGTTTACCGTGTGCGTGGCGCCGAACTTCCTGGCCGCCTCCAGCTTGCTGTCAGCCACGTCCACCGCGATAATCGGGTAGGCCCCGGAGATGGCCGCCGCCTGTACGGAGTTAAGCCCCACCCCACCCGCGCCGATGATGACGCAGCTGCTCGCGGGAGAGACCTTAGCCCGGTTGACCACGGCCCCGTAGCCGGTGATCACCCCGCAGGCCAGCAGGCAGGCCCGGTCCATCGGCATATCGGCGGGGATCTTGACCAGCTGGGTCTGGTCCACGATGGTATATTCCGCGAAGCTGGCGGTCTTGAGCAGCATGTTGACGTCCTGTCCCTTTTTGTTGTGCATCCGGGTCTCTTTATCCAGCGTGAAAACGGTAGTGCACTGGTTGGAACGCCCGCTCAGGCAGTACTTGCACTTGTTACAGGATATCAGCAGCGACAGCACTACCGGGTCGCCTTTTTTCAGGCCGGTAACGCCGGGACCGACCTCTTCCACCCAGCCCGCCGATTCATGCCCCCCCACAAAAGGCGGCTGTCCCGGCAACTCTCCTTTGAAAAAATGGATATCGCTGTGACAGACGGCGGTGGCCGCTATCTTCACTTTTACCTCGCCTTCCTTGGGCGGGTCCAGCGTAATGTCCTCGACCACCAGGGGCTTGTTGAACTCATAGCAAACTGCAGCTTTCAAGGTGTCCTCCTATATCACTTTATTACCGGTTAATTAGCCATACACAGTGTATTTCCCCGGCGGGATAATGTCAAATACGCCCCTGCAATTTTGTTGACAACTACTCATACCAAATTCTATCATTAACACATCGTTACGGATATAATTTACCCGCTATATTGAAAGGAGAAAACATCATGTCTAAAGCCAGAATCGTCAACCTGGTCGTAACCGAATGCGACCCCGCCCGGGAGGCCGAGTTTAACAAGTGGTATAACGAGGTGCATGTCCCCATGCTCCTGAAATTCAAGGGCATAAAAAAGGTGACCCGCTATAAGATGATTGAGGAAAAAAGCCAGAAACCCCAGTACCTGGCGGTTTACGAATACGATACCCAAAAAGACCTGGACTCCCTGCCCCAGAGCCCGGAGTTCAAAGCCGCTATAGCGGAAATGCAGGGGACCTGGCAGGGCAAGGGCTTCGAGATAATGACAACTGCCAGCTACGAGCCGTTGAAAACCTGGGAATAGCAACTCCAGATTCGCGGGGGGCTTTCAGGAACGGTACCGTGCCGCGGTCCGGGGGTATATCAGGATAAAGCTGCCTGATGCATAAATAGCTGGCGGGGGAAAGAGTGTCATGGTAACCGGCTGGCGGAGCTCTTCAGCTACTTTTAAAAAGTGCACGGCGGAGAAGCTGACCTTTGTTTCTCTGGGCGTACTGGACTTTGTCCTGACGCTGCTGGCGGTATACCTGGGGTTTGACGAGATTAATCCCCTTGTCAGGGCGCTGCTTCAAATCCCGTTTTTGCTGGTTTTCGTCAAGGTAATCGTCCCGGTGGGGCTTGCCTGGCTGGCGCCGGGCAAGCTGCTGATACCTTCCATTGTTTTATTGGCGCTGATCGTTATCTGGAACGTGAAAGAGCTGATAGTCTTCCTGGTATAGGCCCCTATCTCACCGCCGCGGCCCGCGCATTCGTTTCTTCTTTCTGATAGAGCGTGCCCATGGTTTCCAGGTAAAGCCGGGCGGCGCTGACTCTCAAATGCTTGGTATTGTAGCCCGGGTCCGCCTTGAGCTTGCTGTACATGCTGTTGAGGTGGTGCTCCACGGTCTTAATATCGATAAATAGGGTATCCGCGATGGCGGAATTAGTGTAGCCCTGGGACAGCAGGCTGAGGATTTCCAGCTCGCGGGTGGTGAGCTGTTTCAGGAAAGGGCTTTCCGGTTTCCCGGCGAACATGAAGGTGGCCAGCGGCGGGTCCAGGATTACCTGTCCCTGGCTGACGGCCATGACCGTCCGGCATAGCTGGTCCACTTTATCCAGGGACTGCTTCAGGAAAAGCGCCATGCCGCTCTCCCCGCTAAGCGCCAGGCGGCGCAGCAGTTCGATGTCCTGCGAGCTGTAAAATACGATAAGTATAACGATGCCCATCCGCGGGTAGGAGTTCCTGATTTTCTCCAGCTCGTCGATGATGTTCTTGTCCAGTTTCTTTACGCTGAGCAGCATGACGTCCGGCATAAGCTCCGCCACCGCCCGCATCATCACCCCTTTTTCCCCGCCGCCGGAAACGCGCAGTATTTCTATATTGGCGTGCCGTGGAAGAACGCAGCTGTAGAGTTCCCGGTATATCTCCTGCTCCTCGACCACATACAAACTTACGCTATCCGTCTTTGACTGCATCATTTTTTAACCCCTCTTTAATATCCCCTATTTTCCCGCCCCTCTCCCACCTTTTTCTAACAACCTTTACGATTTTATGCCAGCGGTATTAAGAGAAGGATAAAGTTCATAAATAAACCATAAATATATCATAAATTTTTCATGCGATTGATGGGTTTTTACGTATTTCATAGCTCTTTCCGGCGTAAGCGTATAGATTTTGCCACCTCATCCCCTTATTGACAATACAGGTTGCCCCTTAATTTATTATGGTAAATTCCCTATTTTAGCTCTGGATGGTTTTCTCAGGCTAATTAGGAAAAAGAACAGGCCAAAGTTAGGGATGGTCTGGTGTTCATAAACGGAGACTGGGGGTAAATTGGATGTATCCATTCGACCTCGCAGGAGGATACGGGATGCAAACACGGTTGGGGAACAACCTGAAGAGCCAGCAAGGCATTACCGGCATCGAGACCGCCAAAGCTCCCGCCGCGCCGGCGGAGGCTAAAGACGCCAAAATGGACTTGAGCAGCGATTCCCTCAGCAGCCTCTTCGCCCAGGACGAGGAAGAGGAATATCCCCTGGCCGGGCTGATGCAGTCGCTGCCGGACATATCCGCGGGGGAGTTGCTGGATGACATTAAGGAAATAAAAAACATCATGCAGTAATTCCAGAAAAAATAAACCGGAGATAACGCCTATTCCAGAGAAAAGCTGATATGGGAGTAAGGGTGAACACCAATATTATTAGAGGGTTATCATGGTTGTCCGCCATAGTTGGTCGGTAGTAGCCTGAAAATGCGGGGCAAAACGGATGAATTGCCCCTACTGCTTTTTGCTGTGGAATGCCGCAGCAGGTAAAGCAGCCGACCCGGAAGGCCGGGGGAGGGCCGCAAATGAGTTGCCAACATAATAAACAAGGACTGTGGGCGAACAAGCACCTGCGGTATATCATCGCCATCATGGCGTTGTGCGCGTTCGTCTACTATTTACCGGCTATCGCCGGGCGGCTCGGCTGGACCGGTTTTTCCGACGGCATGAACAATCTCCATAATCTGTGGGGAATTGATTTCCTCGGCCTGGTGTTCTTCGCGCCGGTGGTCTACGCGGCTTATAGCCTCGGCGTTATCCCGGCCATAATGACGGCGCTCGTCGCCATGATCGTACTGCTGCCCTACGCCATATTAATAGATACCTACCCCAACGCCATGTTCAAGCCCACCGCCTTCGTTATTATTCTGAGCGCGGTAGGCTCGGTGGTGGCCATGCTGCAAAACAGCGAGCAGCAGCACCACCAGCGGGACAGGGAAATGAAATGCCTTTATGACATCGGCAAAGCCTCCGGGGACAGCAACTCCATCAACGAGTTCCTGGGCAAAGCGGTGACACTGATTCCCCAGGCACTCCAGTACCCGGAGGAAACCACGGTAAGGATTACCTTCCGCGACCAGGTATTTAACAGCCCCGATTTCCAGAAATCCGACAGCCGGGTGGCGGAAAACCTGGTCAGGAACGGGGAGACTATCGGCCTGCTGGAAATATACTCCAGCCGGGATAATCCCTATTTAATAAAGAAAGAACACCTCACCCGGACCATTTCGGAAAGAATCAGCGCCGCTATCCGCCAGCTGGAGCTGGAGGAATCCCAGCGCAACTATTACCAGCAGCTGGAAAAAGAGGTGGATATCCGCACCAAAGACCTGGAGCAGGTACAGGAAAAGCTTATCCGCTCCGAGCGGCTGGCGGCCGTGGGGGAGCTGGCCTCCGGGGTGGGGCATGAGCTGCGCAACCCGCTGAACGTTATCCGTAACTGCGCCTATCTGCTTAACCTGACGCTCACGGAAAAGAGCGATGAGGAGGCGGCCAACACGCTTAAAGTACTGGATAAACAGATAGACGTGGCCAATAAAATAGTGACCGACCTGCTGGACTTCACCCGCATCAGGCCGCCGGCCCAGGTAAAAGTGGACCTGACCAGCCTGGTAAAAGAAAGCCTGTCATTGGCGGCGCCGCCGGAGCAAATAGGCATCCACGTGAATCTGAACGGGCACACTCCCCCGGTAAGAACCGACCCGGAGCAGATGAACCGGGTATTTTCCAATATTATCACCAACGCCTTGCAGGCAATGAACGGGAAAGGAGGAGAACTTGATATCGATGCCGCCGCGGATGACAGTTTCGTCTCAATCTCTTTCAAAGACACCGGCTGCGGCATACCTGAAGAAAATATCAATAAAATATTCGAACCGCTGTTCACCACCAAGCCCAAGGGCATCGGCCTGGGACTGGCCATCTCCAGAAGGCTGGTGGAACAAAACGGCGGCAAAATGGAAGTGGTCAGCCAGATAGGACAAGGCACCACCTTTACCGTAACACTACCTATCGAAAAAAGGAGATAAACCGCTAATGAATAACAAACCTACAATTCTTGTGGTTGATGATAATCAGGACCTTCTAGAAACATTTGCCATGATTCTGAAGCGGCGTGGTTATTCCGTCCAGACGGCGGACAACGGTGCGTCTGCCGTGGATAAATTCAAGGAACAGAGGTTTGACGTTACCCTGATGGACATCGTCATGCCGGAAATGAACGGCGTGGACGCTTTCAAGAAAATCAAGGAAATGCAGCCGGGAGCATCCATAATCTTAATGACGGCCTATTCCGATGAAGAGCTGCTGCAGACCGCCCGGGACGAGGGCGCCCATCAGATAATCCACAAGCCCATAAGGATAGATAAACTCCTGGAGCTGATTAACGAGACTGCCGAAGGCCAGCCCATCCTCGTCGTCGATGATGACGCGGATATCTGCGATACCCTGACCAATATACTGGAACACCAGGGATATGATGTGGTCACCGCCGGCAGCGGCGAAGAAGCAGTCTCGTTAACCCGCAACCGGAACTGCCAGATGGCTTTCATAGACGTCAAACTGCCTGATATTGACGGACTGGAAACCCTTTTAAGATTGAAAGAGATAAACCCGGAACTGCTGGCTATCATGATGACCGGATTCCGTAACGAGGTTAAGGACGCCCTGGAAAAAGCCCAGGAGGCTTCAGCCATCACCTGCCTCTATAAACCCTTCGACCCCGCCAAAGCCGCCGAGCTGGTCAAGCAAATAGGTAAAAAACCAAGCCGTCTCAGGAGTTTCCATGAGAGTTAATGACCGCATACTCGTCGTCGATGATGACCATGATTTCCTGGGCGTCATCCGCCAGATACTGGAAAAGAAGGGCTACGAAGTACGGACCGTCCCTTCCGCCGCCGAGGCATTAGCGCTGCTGGCTGAGTGCTTTTATAACGCCGCTATCCTCGACATCAGCCTGCCGGATGCCGACGGCACGGAACTGCTCTCTAAAATCATGGAGCTTCACCCGGACATCATCGCCATTATGCTTACCGGCCATTCCTCGGTGAAAAACGCCGTGCAGTCCCTGAACCGCGGCGCTTTCGCCTACCTGGAAAAGCCGGTTGACCCGGAAAGCCTGCTTTCCGTCCTCCACCGCGGGCTGGAAAAACAGCACCTGGTGCTGGAAAACCGGGAGCTGATAGAGGAACTGGAACGGCGCAACCGCATCGCCAATACCCTGCTCAGCGTTTCCCAGGCGGTGGCGCAGTCGCTCGACCTTCAGAAACTTATAGACTCCGCGCTGGAAAGAATCGCCCAGTGCACCGGGCTGGAGGCGAGTTTCGTTTACCTCTGCGACAAAGATAAACTAAAGCTGTCCGGACATCACGGATTATCCTTGAGGACCATCATCGATATCCCCAAAGAGTACCCCAACGCCGTGGGGACCATCGGCAATATTGTGAAACAGGCCAAACCGGTGGTGGTGGAAGACCTGACCAAGAATAACGACCCGGAGCTAGGCTTTATCAGCAGCATCGGCTACCGCTGTTTCGCCGGGGTGCCGCTGTTGATTTTCGGTGAAAGCATCGGCGTGCTGGGGGTAGCCACGGATTTCAACAACTGTTTCAGTCCCACCAACGTGGAACTGCTCCAGGGGGTGGGACGGGAGATTGCCATCGCGGTCAGGAACGCCCAGCTTTATGAAGACGCGTCCAGCGCCAGGGCGCTCCGGGAGCTTGACGTCATGCGTACCGATTTCCTGGCTAACGTCTCCCACGAGCTGCGCACCCCGCTGGCGGTAATCAAAGGCTCAGCCAACAGCCTCTTGCAGCCGGATGTTATTTTTGACGAAGAGACGCGGCGGGACTTCCTGGTATCCATCGATAAAGACGCGGACACGCTGACCCGCCTGGTGGACGACCTGCTCATGATATCCCGCCTGGAAGCGGACGCCCTGGAGGTCAGGAAAAAGCCCGGCAACCTCGCTAACGTAATCGAGTCCATTAAAGACCGGCTGGACAACATTACCCTCCGGCACCGCCTGCATATCGACGTCAAGGAAGATTTACCGGCCGTGGAAATAGACGATGTGCGTATCGGCGAGGTACTTACCAACCTGGTGGAGAACGCGGTCAAGTTCTCCGAGGACAACTCCAATATCTATATCCAGGCGCGGAACGGGGGCCAGGAGGTTAACGTTAGCGTTACCGATGAAGGCGCCGGCATCCCCCCGGAGCTGCACCAGAAAATATTTGAACGGTTTTTCCAGGGAGACGGCCGCAAGGCCGGGCGCCGCAAGGGCGCCGGTCTGGGACTGGCCATCTGCCAGGGCATTATAAAAGCGCATGGAGGCAGAATCTGGGTGGACAGCCAGCCGGGCAAAGGCGCCAGGTTTACTTTCAGCCTGCCATTGAACTAAGGGGGACACGACCATGGACAAGAAACATATTTTAATCGTAGATGACGACCCGGCGATACTGAGATTGCTCAGTACCAACCTGAAAGCGCGGGGCTACGAAATCTTTACGGCCACGGACGGCGAGGAATCGCTGGAAAAGGTGCAGAAAGACTTCGTTGATTTGATTATCCTCGACCTGATGATGCCCAAGGTGGACGGCGTCGAGGTATGCCGCCGCATCCGCGAGTGGTCGGACATCCCTATTATTATCTTAAGCGCCCGCGGTGATGAAAACGATAAAGTGAAGTGCCTGGAGCTGGGCGCGGACGATTATCTGACCAAGCCTTTCGGCATCGCCGAGCTGATGGCGCGCATCAAGACCGCTTTCCGCCACCGCGGCGACCCCACCGTGGCCCCCGCCCAGCCCTCTTTTGTCAGTGACGGGCTGGAAATCAATTTCGCCAAGCGGCGGGTGACCGTGGACGGCAGGGAGATAACGCTTACCCCCACCGAGTTCGCCCTTTTACAGCACCTGGCGGTAAACTCGGATAAAGTGCTGACCCATAACATGCTGCTGCAAAGCGTCTGGGGCAATGAATACTCATCGGAAAAAGAGTACCTGAGGGTATTCGTGGGGCGGCTGCGCCGCAAGCTGGAACCGGACCCCAAGAACCCCAAGTACATCCAGACCATACCGGGGGTGGGGTACCATATAACCACCTCCGCCCCGGCGACGTCGGTCTAGCGGATTTATACTAATTACGCCGTAGCTTGCAACAAAAAACAATTCGCGTAACCGCTCACCCTGAGCTTGTCGAAGGGCAATACACTAAGCCGCTCATGGATTCGACCCTCCTACGCTGAAGCTATGAAGGGCAAGCAGGCTCACCATGAGCGGTTATTTGTTGGCCTGCATTAGTCCCGGCTCCAATAAATCACCGTCGGGCGGCTTTGCCTCCCCCCGCCGCCATTATTTTCTTCACCCCATTCCGTCCTGCGTCCTGCCGCTATAACCGACCCCGGCGCTGCGCAATCCGCCGCTTATTAAATAAATATCCGCGTTATACTGTATATTTAGTAAAATATACCCCGTTTTTATTTGTTTCTTCCCTGTATTTTAGAGTAAAATCAGTTTAATATTACCTAAAAACAAACGGATAGCTCTAAAAACACGCTCATGAATACGGATAATGCATCGTAAGGAGTTTTTCAGATGACACAAAAAGAAATGGAAGCCAAAATCAAAGCCCTGGAAAAGAAAGTAGGCCTGCTGGAGGACGTTAACGAGGTCAAGAGGCTCCAGCGCGCCTACAGCTATTACGTCATGCACATGATGCGCGATGAGATTGCCGACTGCTTCGCGGACGACCCGGACGTAACCCTGCACTGGCTGGAAGGCACCTGGAAGGGCAAGGAAGGCGTCAACCGCTATTTCGGGGTAGGCACGGACCGGCCCGAGCCGCCGCCCGGCTTTCTCCACCAGGTCATGCCCATCGCCGGGGTGGTGGACGTAGACCCGGACGGCAAGCACGCCAAAGGGCGCTGGTACTCCTTCGGAGGCGTGGCCGTCCCCAACCAAAAGACCGGCAAGACCAGCCCGTCCATCGTCGGCGGCCTGTATGAAATCGAATATATCAAGCAGAAGGGCGTCTGGAAATTCTGGAAGGTGGACTGGATTATCCCCCTGAGCATCAAGATACCCGCGGACTCCTGGTCGCCGGTGGAAGAGCTCGGCAAGGCGATGGAGAGCTTCGTCGCTCCCGGGGCCGATATCCCCACCCCCAAAGGCGACCCCCGCTTCGTTTCCGGCTACATTTTCCCCTTCCATTTCAACCACCCGGTCACCGGCAAACCTACCTCGGAAACCGCCAAGAACGCCAAGCTCCTTGCCAACGTCAAAGCCGCGGCTAAAATCGCCCGGGAAACGCTGGCGACTGAACCCAAAGGTAAAGCCAAGTCCAAAGCTAAGTCCAAAGCCAAAGATAAAGAAAAAGCGGTCGGTAAGGAAAAAACCAAAGCCAAACGCAAGTCCAAAAAATAGTTTTTTCCGGTGTTGCCGGCGGCAATAGGTCTTTGTAAGGAGAATCATGGCGGATAAAAAATATGAAAAGTATATCATTAAAGAAGACAAGACTCCGCCGCCCCCCGCCGAGATGCTGAAAAGGCTGGAGGAGCAGCGGCAGGCGGGCAACTATACGGAAAGCACCCACATGTTCCACCTGACGGATACCGTGGCCAAAGGGGCGTTTTACGTGGACTGCGTCTGGATGTGGGACCAGAAGGGCAAGGTCTATACCGAGATTTCCCACGCCCATGAATGGGACGAGGTCTGGATTTTCGCGGGGACGGACCGCGAGCACCCGCAGGAGCTGGGCGCCGAGCTGGATTTCTACCTCGGCGATGAGCAGTACATCGTGGACAAAAGCTGTATGGTATTCATCCCCGGCGGGCTGGCCCACGGCCCCTGCGGCATGAGGAAAATCGACCGCCCCCTGCTGTTTATCACCATGGGCAACGGCGCCGCTTACACCCGGACCTCCGGCAACGAGACCTAGCCGCCCGGGTATTTATGGATGAGGAGCGATAGTAATGGCCGAAAGAAAATACGCTAAATACATCATCACGGATAACATCCGGATGGGACAGCCACCGGCGGAAATGATGAAACGGATGGAGGAGCAGCGTAAAGCCGGCAACTATACGGAAAGCACTCCCCTCTTTAACCTCAACGAAAAGATCGTGCCGGGGGCTTTTTACGTGGACTGCCACTGGCTCTGGAAGTCCCACGGCCAGCAGGGCATCCAGACGGAGATTGCCCATACCCATGCCTTCGATGAGGTGCTGGGGTTCATCGGGAGCAGCCGCGAAGACCCGCGGAAGCTCGACGGTGAAATAGAGTTCTGGCTGGATGACGAGCAGTACATTATAGATTACTCCTGCCTGATATTCGTGCCCCGCGGGTTAAAGCACCTGCCGCTGGTCTTCCGCCGCATCGATAGTCCCGTGTTCTTTTTCACCGCGGGCAACAGCCGGGCTTACACGCGTTCCTCCGGGAACGAATAACCGGTTTAATTTAGTAAATTTATTTAGAAGGAGATAAGAGAAACATGGCAGCAAAAAACAAATACGAAAAGTGCGTACACACCGGGGACCTGATACGGGAGATCGCCCATTACAGCGGGAAATCAATCGTGGCGCATGACGGCGAATTGGACGCCGATTGCAGCATCGGGTACCACTGCATCACCAAACCCATGTCCTTTGATTTCACCCACGCCCACAAATTCCCGGAGATGCTTTGCTTCATCGGCGGGAACCCGCTGGATATCACGGACTTCGGGGCGGAAATCGATTTCACGCTGGGCGGGGAAAAGTACCATATCACCGAGCCCGCGGTGGTCTCCATACCCGGCAGTGTCAAGCACTGCCCTATCGTTATCAGCAAAGTGACCAAGCCCATCGTCTTCATGGAAGTATCATTGACCCGCGTCTACAAAATGGGGCGCAAACCGCCGCGCAAACCCGGCGAAGCCGCGCCGCCCGCCGCGGTAAAGAAAGCCGCCGCCAAACCTGCCGCCAAAAAACCGGCGGCTAAAGCCAAAGCCGCCCCCGCGGCCAAAGCCAAGCCTAAAGCGAAAAAATAGCTGAATTTATTCCCGCAAACCTCATAGGTTATGTAAACCCCGACCTCCCCGGTCGGGGTTTCTTTTGCCGTCCCGCCCCACCGTATCATTAACAAGTTATTTATCTTATGATTATTTCCGTTTATGCCCTGTTTACTGACCCGGTGTTAATCTTTACGGGTAAAACGAGCAATCATGCCGAAGGAGACTACCATGATGGCGAAAATCAAGGTGCTTATTATCAGCCGCGACCCCGCTCTGGTATCGCTGCTGCAAACAGAGATGAACGACGGCAAGTACGAGATAGTCAATACCGAACGCAGCGGCCTCCAGCTCCGGGAGGTGCTCGGGGCGGAACAGCCGGAATTTATTATCCTGGACATCGTCATGCCTACCCTGGACGGCATCGGCACCTGTCTCCAGCTCCGCCAGTGGACACAGACCCCCATCATGATGCTCAGTACCTGGGACACCGGCGACGGCACGGTCAGGGGTCTCAACCTGGGCTGTGACAGCTATCTGACCGAGCCCTTCGGGATGGATGAGCTGAAACAGAGGATAGAGGACACGCTAAAGCGCATGGCGTCCGCCCCGGAACCCCAGTTCAATATACGCGTCAGTAAAAACTAAATCTACGGCTTCCCCGTGTTATTTGAGGGCCGGGACGGCGCGCCGTCCGACCCTCTTCGTTTACCCCTATTTTCCGCCCCCACGTTTAAAATTTATATTTTGTTTATAGCGCCGCCCCGCCTTTTTATGTTTTATTATCCGCCCCGGCGATAAGCTAGTTCCGTAGCTTAATCGCCACCCACGTTGCTTCAGGTGATGCGACGGTAAGACGATGGGCGGCGTTAAAATAAACGCTTTATCCGGGAGAGAAGCATGATTATACTGTGGATTAGAAAAAAGAACGCGGACAACGCCAAAGCGAAGGATGACGAGTCTTTCAAGAAACACGACGACATTATGAAGAGGTTCCGCCTGGCGCACCCGGACCTGAACATCATCAGCAGCCGGGATATCCTGACGGCGGAAGGCAGCCTGCTGGCGCCCATCGACCGTATAAAACTGGCCGACCACGTGCAAAACTGAGCCGCTACCGGCTGATTTTTGGCCGGGAAACACCGTAACAAGATAAATAAAGCTCTCCTGCCCTTTAGCGCGGGGGAGCTTTTTGTTGGCTGTTTTTACCTGTCAGCTTCAATGCCTTGCCACGATACAGCCGGTAATGCTACAATAAAAAGTCGTAAGTATTAGCCGGGCCGTTAGCTCAACTGGTAGAGCAGATGACTCTTAATCATCAGGTTGGAGGTTCGAGCCCTCCACGGCTCACCATCTTTTTACTTTACTTCCCCCTTCACCCTTCCCTCTTCCCCCTAATCTCTATTCCCTAATCTCTTCCTTTGTTTTATAATAAAGCCAATTCAATACGCCATAATTTCAGTCACAGAGGTGTATTATGAATCCTCCTAGCTGTAAATCTTCCGGCAAGGCAGCGCGTATCACCAGCGCCGATAGCGGCATCGGGTGGCCTCAACAAAGGGGAAAAAAGGATTGGTCGGATGAATTTCATTTCGATTGACGTAGAAACAGCCAATGCTGATATGTCCTCAATCTGCCAAATCGGTATTGCAGAATTTAAAGATGGGGTGTTCGTTAAAGGCTGGAAATCTTATGTTAATCCGGAAGATTATTTTGATCAGATGAATATATCTATCCATGGTATTGATGAAATTACAGTTACAGAAGCTCCCAGATTCCCTGATATAACTGAAATAATCAGTGAATATTTTATTAGTCATATCTGCGTGTGCCATACCCATTTTGATAGAGTTTCCATTATTAAGGCTTTTGAAAAATATGAGATTGAACCGCCGGTTATAAAGTGGTTAGATTCAGCTTTGGTTGCACGACGAACCTGGGAACAATTCGCCTATAAAGGTTATGGTCTGAAAAATATCTGTGACTTTATCGGATATAACTTCACACACCATGATGCATTTGAAGATGCTAAAGCCTCAGGCCATATCATGATTGCGGCTATTGAAAAGACTGGCCTTGATATAGAATCTTGGCTAAAACGTGTACGACAACCCATTAATATCTCTAAATCAAGCGATTCACACCACATTAAGATGAATGGTAATCCAGATGGACCGCTCTATGGTGAAGTGATGGTATTTACCGGTGCTTTATCAATACATAGGAATGAAGCTGTAATAATGGCGGCTAATCTTGGATGCCAGGTTGAGAACAGTGTGACTAAACGGACTACTTTGTTAGTTGCCGGGGACCAAGATATTAAAAAATTAGCGGGTCAAGAAAAGAGTACAAAACATAGAAAGGCAGAGGAACTAATGCTTCAGGGTCAACAGATACGTATATTGAAAGAATCTGATTTTAAGGCATTGGCCTCACTATCATAAATAATTGCCGACGGGGTAATCATCATCTTGATAGTTTTATTTTTGTGACATATTTATATAGGAGGAACTAATATAGATGAATGCTTTAAATATTATCCCTTACCTAGTGGGAGCGGTCAGGTTTTTCGTTGGATTGTTGGCTGTTATTTTTCTTGTCGTAATCTATAAAAACACGATGAGTAATGTTGATTTCGCGGCCAGCGCCGGGGCAAGTGCCATTCAAATCATCCAGCTATATGCTGAGGGCATGTTTAAAGCTTTGGCAGTAACAGGCGGGGCTGTTGCTCTGTATATACTATCAAGGTTCTATCAACGGAACCCTAATCACCTTTAAAATGAGTAGGAGCTGCCGGTTTTAGCTACGAGGTGTAGTTTTGCATGGTTTGCCATTTAGTTCCTTGTAATCATCAGGTTGGAGGTTCGAGCCCTCCACGGCTCACCATATTTTCCCTTCCCTCTTCCCCCTAATCTCTATTCCCTAATCTCTTCCCCCTAAAAAAAAGCCTGCCCGGCGTATAGCTTGTCAGGCAGGCTCTTAATTAACTATTCGGCAACTATTTAGCCCGGGGGCGGCCCGAAGGGGAACTTGGGCGGCGGCCAGAGCTCTTCCGCCAGTTCTTTCAGCCCCAGGTCCATCAGCTTTTGCTTGGAGGGCTTGGTGGAAATCGGGTCCCAGTCTATGGCGCCCATGTTCCAGTAAACCTGGGCTTTCTGGTCGATGGTGACGCCGGCCAGCGGCCCTTCCTTCTGCGGCGGGTCGCCGATTATCCGGGGATGCGGCGTCCAGTTCAGCTCGCAGATGCCCTCGCGCAGGTTGAAAATATGTCTCAAAGCGCCGATCCTATCCCCGCATTTGAGGACTTCGGCCAGCGTATAGTTGAAGCCGGTGACCGCGTTCAGGAAGTCCACCATCCTGGCCGGTCCCGCCCCGAACCCGAAACCTATCAGGCACAGGCCGCTGGAATTGAGGACATGGGTGCTGAAGCCGCCGGGGCCGAAGCCCTGGGTATGGCGGCCGGGGGTGGCGTCCATCTGGTAGCGGGCGCCCGAGCTCATGCCATGCCCCAGTTTGGGGTCGTGCATGCCCACTTCCTGCCCGCCGACGTGCACGGCGAATTTCTCCGCGCCCTTGCCGATTTTCTCCGCCGCCACCTTGACGCCGTCGGCCAGGATATCGCCCAGCCCTTCCCTTTTAGCCATTTTCTCGGTCATGGCTACCAGCGCCTGGTGATTGCCCCATTTAAGGTCGATGCCGTCCGTGTCTTTCTTGGTAATAATGCCGTTTTCATAGCACTCTATGGCGAAGGCGATAATCGTGCCGGCGGATATCGTGTCCAGTCCGTAGCGGTTACAGATATCGTTGGCCTTGTTGATGGACTCGGTGTTGCTGTTACCGCAGAGCACCCCGAAGCTACCCTGCGTTTCGTATTCCGGCCGCCTGACGCCGGCGGGGTATTCGTATTCCACGCCTTCTTTGAGGACGGCCTTGCAGGCCACCGGGCAGCGCCAGCAGCCGCCCAGCTTGGTTACGTAAGAAGCCAGGACGTCCGCCTTGAGGCCTTCCACGTTGGGTATATCGACGACGCCGATGCCGCCCCAGTTCCTGACCGGGGTATCGCCGCTGACGGCGGAGTTGGCGGTCATGGCGGAGGTGCCGAATTTGTGCAGCCCTTCCAGGTTCATCGGGCCGGGCGCCGCCAGCTCTTTGACGTGTTCTTTTCTCAGCCGGTCGGCGGCTTCCTTGTCGGCGATGGTAACCGCCGCGGTACCCCGGGCGACCACCGCCTTGAGCTTCTTGGAGCCCATCACCGCCCCCAGCCCGGAGCGCCCCGCCGCCGAACCGTGGTCCGTCATGATGGCCGCGATGAGCGACAGCTTTTCTCCGGCCGGGCCGATGCAGACCGCCCGGCTGTTTTTGCCGTATTCCGCTTCCAGTGTTTCTTCCGTTTCGTAAGCGTCCTTGCCCCAGAGATGGCCGGCGTCTTTCAGCTCCGCCTTGCCCTCGTCGATTAACAGATACACCGGCTTGGCGGAGGCGCCGGTGAAAAACACGCCGTCATAACCGGAAAATTTCAAATAAGGCCCGAAGAACCCGCCGGAGTTGGCATCACCCCACCCCCCGGTTATCGGGGACTTAGCCACGGCGGCGTAGCGGGCGCCGGAGGGAATCGGCGTGCCGGTGCAGGGGCCGCTGATAAGCCCTAAAATGTTTTCCGGTCCCAGCGGGTCAACGCCCGGCTTCATGTGGTCGTAAAGCTTCCTTACCCCGATGCCGTAGCCCCCGATGTAGTCCCGGTACAGGCTTTCGTCCGGGGTTTCAACGGTAATTTTCCCGGTGGTAAGGTCCACCCATAGCAGCTTTCCCATGTATCCAGGCGTCATATTATACTCCTTTTACCGGTCTCGGTTAGTGTCATATTTATACTACTTTGATTGTCCCACGCCCGGCTTTTGATGTCAATATTGTCCATTTCCATCCATAATTACGGCCAAACCACCAACAAAATATAAAGCTAACCCTGACCTTCTTGACGCTTTATCATCTAGTAATCTCAATCCAATTAGAATATAATTTTTCTATAGGTCTTGAGCGGGTAAAAAAGGAGCACAGCAGTGACGTACCTTAAAATACCGGAACGCATCAGCCGTCTCAGAGAGCTGGCCACCAATCTCTGGTGGAGCTGGCACCCGGAAGGCCGGCTGGTTTTCCGCACCCTGGATTATACCCTCTGGAGACTGACCGGGCACAATCCCATCCAGATGCTTTACGATATCAGCCGCGAAAAGCTGGAAGCGGCGGCGGCCGATTCATCCTTCCTGGCGATTTACGATGCCGCCATGACCTCCTTCGACGCCGATACCCGGGACGGCTCTTCCTGGTACCGGCAGGTACACCCCGGCGCTTTTAACGGCCCGGTGGCCTATTTTTCCATGGAGTTCGCCCTGCATAACTCCCTGCCCATCTATGCCGGCGGCCTGGGCGTGCTGGCCGGCGACCTGTGCAAAGAGTCCAGCGACCTGGGCATCCCCATGGCGGCGGTGGGGTTTATGTACCCGCAGGGCTATTTTCACCAGCGCATTTCCTCGGAAGGCTGGCAGGAAGAAGAATACCGCCAGCTGGATTTTAACAAAGCCCCGGTTACCCGCATCCTTTCCAGCTCCGGCCAGCGCTGCCTGGTAGAGGTAAAGCTGGATAAAAGAACGCTGCACATCGGCGCCTGGCTGGTGCAGCTGGGGCGGGTGAAACTTTACCTGCTGGATACCGGACTGGAAGAAAACGAGCTCCAGGACCGCCAGCTTTCCAACCGACTTTACACCGCTGACCGCGAGCAGCGCCTGGTGCAGGAAATCCTGCTGGGCATCGGCGGGGTGCGCGTGCTGCGCTCCCTGGGCATCAGCCCGTCCATCTGGCACGCCAATGAAGGGCATACGGCTTTTATGACGCTGGAGCGCATCCGGGAAGAGGTAGCCGCCGGGGCGTCTTTCGAGGACGCCGCGGCAAAGATACGGCGCAACACCATTTTCACCACCCATACGCCCGTCCCGGCCGGGCATGATGTCTTTACCACACAGCTCATGGAGCATTACTTTGAAAGCTACTGGCCGCTGCTGGACATCGATAAGGAGACTTTCCTGGACCTGGGCCGCGATAGCGAAGCCCCCAAAAACAGCTTTAACATGACCATCCTGGCGATGAAGACCTCCGGCTACCGCAACGCCGTCAGCCGGCTACACGGCAAAGTCACCCGGCATATGTGGCACAGCCTGTGGCCGGACGTGCCGGAGGACAAAGTCCCCATATCCTACGTTACCAACGGGATTCACGTGCCCACCTGGGTGGCCCTGGAGACCCGGCAGCTATACAGCAAGTACCTGGGCATCGACTGGATGGAAAAACACGATGACCCGGCGCTATGGGAACGCATTAACGACATCCCGGACGCGGAGCTGTGGGAGCTCCACCAGGTGCTCAAGCGCAAACTGTTCCACATCATCCTGGAGCGGGCGCAGCAGCGCTGGTCGCATAAAGACATATCACCCCAGCAAATCCTTTCCATGGGCTCTCTGCTTGACCACGATGCGTTAACCATATGCTTCGTGCGGCGTTTCGCGGAATACAAGCGCCCCTCTTTGCTGTTCCAGGACCTGGAGCGCATCAAGCGCATTATCAATGACGAGGAGCGCCCCGTCCAGATTATCTTCGCCGGCAAATCGCACCCGGCGGACACGGCCTCCAAGCTGCTGCTCCAGCAGGTGCACAACCTGACCAAAGACCATACCTTCCAGGGTCGCATCGCCTTTCTGGAGGACTATGACATGCGTCTGGCCCGGTACCTGGCCCAGGGCGCGGATATCTGGCTCAATACCCCCCGCCGCCTCCAGGAAGCCTCCGGCACCAGCGGCATGAAAGCCTGCCTCAACGGCGTCCTCCACCTCAGCGTGCCGGACGGCTGGTGGCATGAGGCTTTTACCGACGGCAACGGCTGGGCTATCGGCGACGACACGATTAAAAGCTGCTGCGAGGAAGAGGACAAGTCCGACGCCGACGCGCTGTATGACCTGCTGGAGGAAGAGGTAATCCCGCTCTATTACCAGCGCGACCGGAACAGCCTGCCGCCGGGCTGGATTGCCATGATGAAAAATTCCATACGCACCATCGTCCCCGTCTATTCCGCGCGCCGCATGCTCAAAGAGTACTGCGAACAAATGTACCTCCCGGCCTCCCGGGCATGATATTATGATGAAACAATTGAACGGACCGATGGACAGCCGCTGCCGCATCATCATCGAGGGCGTCAGCCCGGAAGTGGACGGCGGACGCTATCCCGCCAAGGCCGCCGCCGGCGATACGGTCAACGTCGAGGCGGATATCTACGCGGACGGCCATGACGTGTTGTCCGCCCGCCTCCTTTACCGCCGCGGTGAAGAGACCGGGTGGCGGGAGACCCCAATGCGGCTGCTGGTCAATGACCGCTGGGCGGGGTCGTTCGCCGCCGCAGAAATCGGCGACTATATTTTCACCATCACCGCCTGGGTGGACTGCTTCAAGACCTGGCGGCGCGACCTGAAAAAACGCCTGCTGGCCGCTGATAAAGACCTGATGGTGCACTTCCGCAGCGGCATCGAGATGATAACGGAGGTCAGGCGCTGCGCCTCCAAAAACAACAAGCACGGCCTGAAGACTTTACTGGATACGCTCAACTCCCCCACCGTCAGCGACGAGGAAAAAATAGACCTGGCCATGAGCGACGAAATAACGGAGCTGATGGAAAAATGCACCGACCGCCGGAACCCCGCCACCTATGCCAAAGAGCTCACGGTAAGAGTGGAACGGGAAAAAGCCGGCTTCAGCGCCTGGTACGAGATGTTTCCCCGCTCCGTCTCCCCGGCGCCGGGGAAACACGGCACCTTCCGGGACTGCGAGGCGCGTCTGCCCTACATCGCGGAAATGGGCTTCGACGTGCTCTATCTGCCCCCCATCCACCCGGTAGGCGTCACCAGCCGCAAGGGGAAGAACAACGCGGTGGCCGCTAATAACGGCGACCCCGGCACGCCCTGGGCTATCGGGGCGGCGGAGGGGGGCCATAAAGCCGTCAATCCGGAGCTGGGCACGCTGGAGGATTTCCGGCGCTTCCTGGCCAAAGCCGGGGAATTCAATATGGAAATCGCCCTGGATATCGCCTTCCAGTGCTCGCCGGACCACCCTTACGTCAGGGAGCACCCGGAGTGGTTCCTCAGGCGGCCGGACGGCACTATCCAGTACGCGGAAAATCCCCCCAAGAAGTACCAGGATATCTATCCCTTGAACTTCGATACGGAAAACTGGCGGGAGCTGTGGGAAGAGCTGAAAAGCATCGTGGTGTTCTGGGCGGAGCAGGGCGTGCGCATCTTCCGCGTGGACAACCCCCACACCAAGCCCTTCCGGTTCTGGGAGTGGCTTATCGGGGAGGTAAAGCAAGACTACCCGGACGCCATTTTCCTGGCCGAGGCGTTCACCCGCCCCAAGGTGATGTACCGCCTGGCCAAGCTCGGCTTTACGCAGTCGTACACCTACTTTACCTGGCGTAATCATAAAAAAGACCTGACGGAATACCTGGTGGAGCTGACGCAGACGCCGGTCAAAGATTTCTTCCGGCCCAATTTCTGGCCGAACACCCCGGATATCCTCCACGCCTACCTGCAAAAGGCGGGACAGTGGTCTTTCCAGGCGCGACTGGTGCTGGCGGCCACGCTCTCCTCCAACTACGGCATTTACGGCCCGGCCTTCGAGCTGATGGAGAATACGCCGCGCGCCCCGGGCAGCGAGGAATATTTGAACTCGGAAAAATATGAAATAAAACACTGGGACACCGACCGGCCGGACAGCCTCAAGGGCTTTATCGGCAGCGTCAACCGTATTCGTAAAGAAAACCCGGCCCTGCGCCGCAATCGTAATTTATGGTTCAACGCCTCCGCCAACGACCATATTATCTGCTACAGCAAGCACACGGACGACCGCGCCAATATCATCTTTATAGCGGTGAACCTGGATCCCCAGGCCATACAGTCCTCCATGGTCAACGTGCCGCTGGCGGCCTGGGGCTTCGATACGGAAAAACCGTACCAGGTGATCGACCTGCTTTCCGGCAAGTCCTACACCTGGCGGGGGGAATGGAACTACGTGGAGCTTAATCCCGCCGTCTGCCCCGCCCACATCTTCCGCCTAACCGACCTCACCCCGGCGCCGGTCAAAGAGGCTGTTCCTGAGGTTGAGGACGAGAAAGGTCAATACTAAAATCATGACGCCGAAAAAGAACGCCAAACCGCCCCAGCCCGCGCCAACCCCTAACGCGCCCCCCGTCCGCTATGATGTTTCCCTGCTTTCCGATGACGACCTCTACCTTTTCAACGAAGGCAATCACTACCAGCTTTACGATAAGCTCGGCGCGCACCCCCGCGTGATCGACGGCGCGGCCGGGACGCACTTCGCCGTCTGGGCGCCCAACGCCCGGGAAGTATCCGTCACCGGCGACTTTAACGGCTGGAACAAATCAAGCCATCCCCTGCGGCAGCGGGGCAAGTCCGGCATCTGGGAAGGTTTTATTAACGGCATCGGGACGGGCGCGGTCTATAAATACCACCTCGTTTCCCATGTCCGGAAATACACCGTCGACAAAGCCGACCCCTTTGCGTTTTACGCCGAGACCCCGCCCAAAACGGCCTCCATCGTGCGCGACCTGGCTTACGACTGGGGGGACGCCGACTGGATGGCCAAGCGGCAGAAAAATAACGCGCTGGACGCCCCCTTTTCTATCTATGAGATGCACCTGGGCTCCTGGCGGCGCGTGGTGGAGGAAGGCAACCGCTATCTGACCTACCGCGAGCTCGCCCCGCAAATCGCCGATTATATCAAGCAACTAGGCTTCACCCACGTGGAGCTGCTGCCGGTCATGGAGCACCCCTTTTACGGCTCCTGGGGCTACCAGACCACCGGCTACTTTGCCCCCACCTCCCGCTACGGCGCCCCCCAGGACTTCATGTACCTGGTGGACTACCTGCACCAACAGGGCATCGGCGTTATCCTGGACTGGGTTCCCTCCCATTTCCCCGATGACGAGCACGCCCTGAATTTCTTCGACGGCACCCACCTCTATGAGCACGCCGACCCCGCCCTGGGCATCCACCCGGACTGGAACAGCTGCATCTTTAACTACGGCCGGGACGAGGTGCGGAGCTTCCTCAAGAGCAGCGCCCTTTTCTGGCTGGAAAAGTACCACGCGGACGGCCTGCGGGTGGACGCCGTGGCCTCCATGATTTATCTGGACTACGGGCGCAAGCACGGGGAGTGGATACCCAATAAAAACGGCGGGCGGGAAAACCTGGACGCCATCGCCTTTTTAAAGCAGCTCAACGAGGTGGTCTACCGGGAAAAGCCGGATGTGCAGACCATCGCCGAGGAGTCCACCGCCTGGCCGGGGGTGTCCCGCCCCGTTTATTCCGGCGGGCTCGGCTTCGGCATGAAATGGGACATGGGCTGGATGCACGATACACTGGTCTATCTGGGCCGCGACCCCGTTTACCGCAGGTATCACCAGAACGATATCACCTTCCGCATGGTCTACGCCTTTACCGAGAATTTTGTGCTTCCCCTCTCCCATGACGAGGTGGTGTACGGCAAGTCATCGCTGCTGGGCAAGATGCCGGGGGATGACTGGCAGAAGTTCGCCGGACTGCGCCTGCTTTACGGCTACATGTACGCCCAGCCCGGCAAGAAAAACCTCTTCATGGGCGGGGAGTTCGGGCAGTGGCGGGAGTGGTCGCACGAAAGCTCTCTGGACTGGCACCTTACGCAGTATGACCGCCATGCCGGCATCCAGCGCTGGGTGGCCGACCTCAATAAGCTGTACCGGGAGCAGCCCTCTTTACACGAGCTGGACTTTGAGGCCGACGGCTTCGAGTGGCTGGACACCAGCGACGCCGATAACAGCATCATCAGCTTTATCCGCAAGGGGCGCAAACCGGAAGATCTCACCATTATCGTCTGCAACTTCACCCCGCAGACGCACTTCAAGTACGATATCGGCGTGCCCCTGCCGGGCGCCTGGCGGGAAATACTCAACAGCGATAGCCCCGCCTGCGGGGGCAGCGGCCAGGGCAATCCCGGCGCGCTTGCCACCCAGAACAAGCCGAGGCACGGACGGCCTCATTCTTTGACCTTGACCATACCGCCGCTGGGCGTGATTTTCCTGCGGCGGCAGGATAAATGATTTATCCGGAAAGCGGTGATATATGGACGGCATCGTCTGGACAATCGTCGGCATCTGTGCCGCCGCGCTTACCAGCTTCAGCTTTTTACCCCAGGTAACCAAGATATTGAAATGCCGCTCCGCGCGTGACGTCAGCCATATTACCATGTGGCAGCTGACCGCGGGCAACGCTCTGTGGTTAACTTACGGCATCGGCCGGCACGACTGGGTAATCATCGGGGCGAACATCGTGGCTATTTCCATACTGGTGGCCGGGCTGGCGCTCTATTACCGCTTCCGCGTTGTAGAAACCTGACGGCGCTTTTTACCCTTCCGTCCCCACCCGCAGAGAAAGGTCGTTGCCCAGACCGGCGAACGCTTTCACCCACTGTCGGGCCGCGGCATCGCCCCGCCCGGCTTTCAGCTGGAGGACGGCGTAGTCCTTGCCCAGCATCTCCCAGTAGAGGTTCTGCACCTTCCACAGGTCTACCGGGAAGGGCAGGCCGCGCGCCAGCGTTATCGCTTCCCCCAGCTTCTTCAGCCTGTCCGTATCAGCGGGGGCGGCCGCCAGCGCCGCCATCATTTTTTCCAGCGTTAACTTAAGGTCGTAGCCGATGCCCTCGCCGTCAACTATTATCTGCCACTTCCCGGCGGTATCAATAAGGCTGCGCACGGACTCCACATCCACCGCGCCCCCGTTGACGGCGCGGTGCAAATCTATATTGATAATCAGCTCGGCGGCGGAGTGGAAAGCGCGGGGCACCGGGCCGCCCAGCTCGGAAAGGAAACGCATCGGGGAATAGTGGTTCTCGTAGAGCTGCCGGTAGGCCCGCTCGATATCCGTCATCGTCGACTGCAAGATATAGTCCAGCACCTTGCGCTGCTCGTCGCGGAAAAGCGACTTCAGGGAATAGGCCGCGCCGCCGTAGCTCTTATCCAGCAGCCGCATCACCTGGGTAAAGTCGGCGGTAGAGCAGCTGTTGGCTATCTCACTTACCGTTTGCTGATACGGCTCTTCGCCCTGGTAATCGTGCACCCCGGCGTTGATGACATGCCCGCCCAGGTGAAAGACGCCGTAGCTTATCAGCGCCGTTTCCTCCGTAATCTCGGAGGTTATGCGGCTCCGCCCGGTCACCAGCCTGGCCTGGCCGCACTCCGTGACATGGTAGTCCTCATTATCCACGAAATAGCAATAGACCTTGTTGTTATCGCTATAGTCTTCAAAGAGAGAGCTGATGGCGTAATGCGCGGCCACTTTATCTAAATCTATCATGGCGGGTCGCACTAAATTATCGTAAATGCGGCGGCCATCCCCCTGCTCCGGTATATTGCTTTTAGCCTGCTCCAGAATCTTGAGGAAGTCCTCCTCCGTATCCCCGCTGAAAAGGTCGCGGGCCAATTGGACCACCCGGCCGGCATACTGGATGACCTGCACCGGCTCCGGTCGGGAAAGCTCATCGAAGAACCAGCCGCAGCTGGTGTACATCAGCATGGCGTGGCGCTGCAGCTCCAGCAGCTTGAGCGCCGTTACCCGCTCTGCCGGGTTCAGCTCGTGAGAGGCGTATTTCTGGAAGAATTGAGCCACGTTTTCCTTGGAGCGGTCCAGTATCACATCTATATAGCCATTGCGGGCGTCCCAGGGGTCTTTAAACAGCGGGGCGGCTTTTTCTGCATAGCGGGGGGCGATGGTGTCCCGCAGAAAGTCCATGGCGTTGCGCAGCGGCGTGCGCCATTTCTGGTTCCATTCCGGGTGGTTGCCCGCGCCGGTGGTACAGCCGTCATCGCTCCACCAGCGGTCCACGCCGTGGGTGCAGCTCCAGGACGATTTTTCGATAATTTTCACCTCGAAGTCCGGCGGGTATTTGGACAGGAACTCGCCGTAGTTGGTGATTTTAGCCGCCCCGCCGTTTTCGATGTCATGGATGGCGTAAGCCAGCGCCATATCGGCGAAGCGGTGGTGGTGCCCATAGGTCTCGCCGTCGGTGGCGATGTTGACCAGCTGGGGGTGGTCGCGTTTCTCGGAAAAAGCGTCGGACAGCCTGCCGGCGAATACATCGCCGTTTTTCAGCAGGTCTTTAAAAGAAACGTCGGCGGAAATGGGGCCATCGTAAAAGAATACGCTGATTTTCCGCCCGGAGGGGAGGTTTACGAAATACGCCCGGGTGGGGTCGATAGTCCCCCCGCTAACGTCCCGCCAGTTCTGGGCGCCGCCGCGGCGCGCCTTGGCCGCCTGGTACGGGGAGAGGACGGTGAATTTAATGCCCAGCTCCGTCATGATATCCAGCGTCTCCAGGTCCACGGCGGTCTCCGGCAGCCACATGCCTTCCGGCTGGCGCCCGAAGCGGTACACGAAATCCCTGATGCCCCACGCCACCTGGCTGTAGCGGTCGCGGTAATTGGCCAGCGGCATGATGAGGTGGCTGTAGGCCTGCGCCATCGCCGAGCCGTGCCCGGAGAAATCTATAACGCTCTGTTTATCCGCTTCCAGGACGGCCTGATAAACGTCCGGACTGTTATCTTCCAGCCAGGTCAGGAGGGTAGGCCCGAAGTCGAAACTGATTTTGGCGTAGTTATTGACGATTTTAGCGATAAACCCGTCTTTTCCCAGGATGCGGGAGGAGGTATTGGGCAGATAGCATTCGGCGGTAATACGCTCATTCCAGTCGTGGTAGGGATAGGCCGAGTTCTGCCACTCTACGTACTCCAGCCAGGCGTTCTCGCGCGGCGGCTGGTAGAAATGCCCGTGAATACAGATATAGCGTTCCATCTAGCCTTCCCTTTCCATCCGGTGTTTACGGCGACGGTCAACCCCGGCCAGCGCGGCGCTGACGTCTTTATCGTTACTGAACTCCTTTAAAGTATAGCACGCTTTGCGCCGCCAGCTGGGGTACTTTTCACCTACGCCCGGCACGTTCTGCGACCGCTTTTCCAGCCAGAGGTCTTCCAGGTTGACCAGCACCGTGCGCGACCGGCTGGCGCTGAGATAGGCCAGGCAGGCACTCAACGCCGCCCGCGTGCCGGAGGCCGCTTTAGCCAGGAACTTCTTCTGCCGGAGGAAATTGGTCAGGCTGTTTTTTACCACGCGCCGATGCTTTCTTTCCTCTACAGCCCCGGCGGCGTCCGTCAGACCCATGTTTAATCTTTCCTTAATATCGTCCCCGTCCCAGAAAGCGGCGAAGGGCGACATATCGTGGGTATTGAGGCTGGCCACGGTGGACGGTGCGATAGCGTGCATGGCTTTGGAGGCGTCCTCCGCCAGCTCATAATAGAGGACGTACATGCGGTCCAGCCCGTGGCGGGACATGCTTTTACGCACGTAGCCGGGCACCATGCCCAAGTCTTCACCGACGATGACGCATTGGTGACAATGGGACTCCAGGCAAAGGACGGCGTAAAGCTCTTCCGCATGGTACTTAACGTACACCCCCCGCCCGGCATCTCCTCCCGGCGGAATCCAGAAAAGGCGGTGCAGCCCCATCACATGGTCGACGCGCAATATATCCGCGTACTGCAAGTTGTGCCGCAGGTAGTCGCGCACGTATTGATAGCCGTCCCGCCTTATATTTTCCGGGTGGAGCGGGGGGCAATACCAGTCCTGCCCACCGGTAAAAACGGCATCCGGCGGCGCTCCGGCGGTCACGCCGGCCACAAAGCTGTCCCGGTGCTGCCATACATCGAACCCGGCGGCGTGGACGCCCAGCGGCAAATCGAAGTACATTTTCATGCCTTTGGCGCGGGCGTTTACGGATAGCTCCTCCACCTGCCGGTGCGCCAGCCACTGCGCGTAAAGTTGGTAGTCTTTAACGTTATCATCGTAGTCACCGGGGGTAATATTGCCGTCCCGCAAAGTCTGCGGCCAGGCCGGCCAGGGCGCTTCACGCTTTTCCATCACCGCCCGGAAGGCGGCGTAGCGCTCCACCAGCGGGTTTTCCCGTACAAAGCGGAGGAACTCATCGCGGCGTGCGCCCGGCCTGTTCAAGAGGCAGCGGCACATTTCCTCCATGGCCCGCCGCTTCAAAGCCATGACACCGCGGTAGTCCACCAGCGGGTTTTGGCGCAGTCTTGCAATTTCCCCCCGGAAAGCGTCCGAGTTTACCAGCGACCGCGCCGCGGGGCAGTCGTCAAGCTCCGGCAATCCGGCTATATCCACGTAAAACTCGCTCCAGAGCAAGCGGCTGACCGGCGCGTAGGGGCTGGCCTCGTAAGGCTCGTCCAGGTAGAGCGGCAGCAAAGGCAGCGTAGCCAGGACGCTCCCCCCTTTTCCCCCCACCCAGTCCGCCAGCTCCCCTAAAGCGCGGTAGTCCCCGCTGCCCCAGCTATCTTTCCCCCGTAAAGCGTACAGCGGGATAAATGTGCCCCAGCGCCGTTCATCGGGGCCTTCCGGTGTGAATGTTTTCTGCGGCGCGGCGATGATTTGCGTCCGGCAGGAATTACCCTTCATATCTAAAGTCAGCCGGTGATAGCCGTAAGGCAGTCCCCGCGTCAAGGTAATCTCTCTGGTCAAATAGCTGATGCCCTCGACGTCAGTGCCGGAAAGGACTTTCATGGCGTCCGGCGGCACCGGCCATTCCGTCCGCTCCCCGCTTTCCGTCTCCAGGCGGCAGGTCACGGGGGCATCCGCCAGGGGGGCGGGGCAATTCATTTTGACCGCCGGGCGCGCCCCGTCCCAGGCTATAGTAACCGGTTCGACCGGCTGCCGCCGGAGCGACAGTTTTCTTTCCCGTATGGCCGCCGGGATGTCCTTTTCCGTTATTACCGGGGCGCCCAGGGCTTTAAGTATCGCCAGCAGGCTTTCCGGGGCAGCCGGTTCCAGGAAACGGTCGATATTTAAATACGCCGTCTGCACGTTGTAAAGTCGGGCAAGCTGCCCGAGCTGTAATTTCATCCTGGCTGTTTCCATATTCACTCGTTAATAAACCATTTTAAGACAATTCTCCATAGATTTCCATGTTATTTACCGGAATTACCGCTTATTGTATAATTGGGGCGTGACTGGCCCGGCTGCCGGGCGGAGGTATCGCTATGGAACTATCACCGGAAGAAAGAAGAAAAATCTACGAGGAAGAGAAGGCCAGGGTGGAAGCCCGGGAACAGCTGGAGCGGGAGCAGCGCGGCGCTCCCTACGCGTCCACCGTGAACCTCGCCCCCGGCATCAGCGGCCTGCTCTGCTACCTGGGCATCTGGATTACCGGCATTATCTTTTTTATCCTGGAGCAGCAGAACAAGTGGGTGCGCTTCCACGCCGCGCAGTCCATCGTGGTGTTCGGGTCGATAGGCATTGCCATGGGCGTGCTCGGCTGGATACCCTTCATCGGGTGGTTCTTCTCCGCCGTTCTCGGTATTCTCGGGGTAATCCTCTGGATAGTGCTGATGGTAAAAGCCTACCAGGGCGAGCGTTTCAGAGTGCCGCTGGCCGCCGAGCTGGCGGAAGCGATGGTGGGCTGGACTTTCAGGACGTCCGATACGCCGCCTGCCGCCGCCCAGCCGGCCGCTGCGCCTTTTTCCGCCCCACCACCCCCGGTCGCACCCCCGGCGCCGCCTTCTCCCCCGCCGCCGCCCTACCGCGCCGCCGCGACCGGCGATGAGCGACCCTCCCGCCAAAGGGAAGACGTTACGGGACGGCACCGCGAGCTGCGCGTCACCGGCTACGCCTTTGTCCTGGCCTGGTGCGTTATCCTGCTGGTGGGCCTTAACTTTTTCCATGAGTACATCGCTTACTACACCTATCACGCCGCCACCTCCACCTGGAGCTGGAAATCATTTTTCACGGATGACATCGAGCGCTGGCTGCCGATTTTGAATGCCGCGCTGATAGTCTCCATCGTCGGGCACACGGTACTGATACTGCTGGATAATATCCTTCTCCGCCGGGCCGTTCACGTTATCACCAGCGGCTTCGGGCTGGCGGCGGTTATCACCCTGCTGGCCGTTTATCCCTTTGATTTCAGCACCAATGTGATACCCAGCTCCACCGCCGCCGCCGCCACGGACATGGGCGTGAAAATAGGCTTAATCTGCATTACCGTGATTTACGGCATCAGCCTGCTGGTGAGATTTATCAACCTGCTGGTGAGCATCGGCAAGGCGGCAGCCGGAGGGGCGGACTGATACCGGCCGCGCCGTACCGCGCCAGGTCATAAAAACAGCTTTAACCGCCGCATTTCCGGCCGGTCAACCGCAGGTTATACCGAATAGAAAACATTTGACACGGGGTGCGGCTTTTATATATTCTTTAAATAAGATATATTATACTTTTTGCACAAAATGCTTTCAGGAGGTTGCCATGGCAAAATCCGTCACTATGCAAACAATTAAAGAGCCGGCGCGGGATATCAAGGTTATCCGCGAATGCGATGTTGTCGTCATCGGGGGCGGGCCGGGCGGCATCGGCGCCGCTGTTACCGCCGCCAGGAACGGCGCGGACACCGTGCTCATCGAGCGGTACGGCTATCTGGGCGGCATGGGCACCGGCGGCCTGGTAACGATTATCCCGCTGCTGAGCGACTATTTCGGCAAACAGCAGATTGCCGGCATCACCCAGGAGTGGATCGACCGCCTTATCTCCCGCGACGCCGTGGACTACCCCAAGAAAGAGCACTGGGGCTCCCTGGAGAAGGACCTGGTACGGTACTACTTCGAGCGCAGCTTTTTCATGACGCGGCTGGACCGCGTAAGCTACGCCGCTATCATCGACGCTGAAATTTCCAAGTGCGTCCTCGACGAGATGGTCAAGGAAGCCGGCGTCAAGGTCTACTGCCACGCCTGGGGCACCGAGCCCATCATGGAAGGCAACCGCTGCAAGGGCGTTATCATCGAGAGCAAGGCCGGACGCCAGGCCATCCTGGGCAAAATCGTTATCGATTCCACCGGCGACGGCGATACTTTCCCCTATGCCGGCATCGAGTTTGAAGACGATATCCCCCCGAACTACCGCATCTCCGCCCTGGCGCTCTGTTTCTGGGTGGACGGGGTCGACCTCAAGAAGGCCACCGAATTCCGCAAGACCCACCCCAAGGAAGCCATGGAGCTTTCCCGCAAGGCAATGGAGTCCGGCGCTTTCGGCGGGTATTTTACCAGCAACCTGCCCAACCAGGACGCCGTGGTCTGGTTCCACAACCGCTACGCCAACAAGAGCCAGATCGACATCGAAGAGCTGACCCGCGTCGAGTTCGAAGGCCGGGCCAAGATGCTCAAGACCTACGACTTCTTCAAGAAGAACATGCCGGGCTTTGAAAAGAGTTTTATCGTACTCTCCTCCCCGCAGCTGGGCACCCGCTCCAGCCGCCGCATGAAAGGCGAGTACTTCCTCACCGTTAAAGACATGGCGGATAACCAGCCGTTCCTGGACACCATCGCCGTTTTCCCGGACCTCGACCGCGGCCAGGCGTCCCTGGACCATCCCAATATGTACATTCCCTACCGCGCCCTGCTGCCGAAGAACGTGGACAACATGTTCGTGGCCTGCCGCGCTTTCTCCTCGGACAAGGACGTCCAGGAGTACTTCAACCTCATCCCGCACTGCATCGCTTTCGGCGAGGCCGCCGGTACGGCTTCCGCGCTGGCGCTCAAAGCGGGCGTGGACATCAAGAAGGTGGATATCAAGGCGCTCCAGAAACAGCTCGCCAAACAGGGCGTGCCGCTGCCGGACGTGACCAAGAAAGTCAATTTCAAGTATGAAGGGCCAGCGCTGGTCTCCGCCGCCTTCTCCCAGCACTAGGATAAGAATAACCGGAAAATGTAAATCAGGGGGCAGCCCAAAAAGCTGCCCTCTCTTTTTTTACGGGCCTCTCCCCCTAACCCCCTCTCCGTATACAGAGAGGGGGAACTGAAGAAGGCTGGCGAAACGGTGAACCAAGGGAAGAATCAGGGGAAAGGGCAACCGGCGGGGGGAAAAGGCCGGGCGGCATTTGTTTTTTTAATTTTTTTTATTATTTTCCGTACGTAATCAGCTACGGTTAATTGTTTTTTAGTTTATGTCCAGTTAGCTTCAAAATCCGGGCATTTGTTTTTAGTGTTATGTATAATAGCGGAAAGTTAACAGTTTACAGTGGACAGTTATCAGTTTATCGCGGACATACATGATTTACAATAGATGGTTGTCACGGCCTATGACATTTTAGCTTTGAAAATGGTTAACCATTCCGTTGCCAAACGGAATCCAGTGAGATGAATTTGCATGATTTCCCTTAGCCAGCACTAAGCCGGAATACCTGGACACCGGCCCCGATTGGCATGCGGGGTATACTACTTTCGCCGGTATGTTTATGGATAGATGCAAATAATAAAGCCCGGCGGAAAATCCCCTGCCGGGCTTATATCATCTTCCCCCTTAGGTAAAGGGGGAAATAAAGGGGGTTTTCCCTAGACCGCCGCGCCCTTGAGCGCTTTCTGGACGTAAGCGTAGCCTAAATCGAAGGCCTTGATATTTATCTCCCCCACCTTGGCTTTAAAGCGACCCAGGATAGCTTCCTTGGCCGTCTCGTTCTTAATGGGCATCAGCCCGGTGCCGAATAAAGCCCCCAGCATCACCACGTTGGCCGCCTGGAGGCTGCCCGCCTCTTTAGCCAGACCGCTGGCATCCAGGGGAATAACGCGCTGGGTGACTTCCTTAAGCTTTTTGATCATCTGTTCCTGCGTGGGGTAGCCGCTCTTACCCAGGTAAACGGTGTAAGGCAGCACGGTAGTGGTGTTGAGGACGACCACACTGTTTTTGGCCAAGTACTGGATATTCCGCAGGGCCTCCGACGGCTCCACGGCGATGAGGACATCGCACTTGCCTTCCGGCGTCATGGGGGCGATAACGTCCCCGCCCAGTCTCAGGTTGCTGAAGACCGAGCCGCCGCGCTGCGCCATGCCCAGCACCTCCGACCCCTTGACCGCCACCTTACCCCGCACCGCCGCCGTGCCGAGCAGCTCGGATACCAGCACCACGCCCTGTCCGCCGGTGCCGCAGATTATTATGTTAATCTCATTTTTTGCAGTCATCTTACTCTCCTGGTTTTATTGCGTCAAAGGGGCAGACCTGGGCGCAGACCCCGCAGCCGGGGCAGCCGGCCGCGTCCACCGCCACCTTGCCTTTATCCGTAATCAGGGCCGGGCAGCCCAGCAGGTTGATGCAGATATGGCAGTCGCAGGTAAGGCAGCGCTGCGCCTCACTGATAGCCTTCTCCCTGGTCAGCCCGGTCTCCACCTCTTTAAAGTTGCCTTTACGCTGCGCCACCGGCAGCACCGGCACGGCCGCCCGGGACTCTTTGGCCACGTCCCAGGTATCTATAATGAGCTTGCTCTCAAAGACCTCTTCGCCCTCGCGGCCCTGGTCCAGAGGCTCGCCCTTGAAGTACTTGTCGATGGATTTGGCGGCCTTGCGTCCCGCCGCCAGGGCCTGGATAACCGTAGCCGCCCCGGTAACCGCGTCCCCGCCGGCGAACACGCCCTTAACGTTCGTCGCCAGCGTCAGCGGGTCGGCCTGGATAAAGGCGCCGTTTACCGCCGCCGCCATTTCCCCACCCATGAAAGCCAGGTCCGGCTCTTCCCCCACCGCCGCGATAATCAGCCCGGTCTCGACAACGGACTCCGAGCCTTTTACCGGCACCGGGCGTCTCCGGCCGCTGGCGTCAGGCTCGCCGAGCTGCATTTTAACGCACTCCAGCCCGGCCACTTTATCATTCTTGACCACCACCTTGCTGGGGCCGGCAAGCAGGGTCAGCTTGACGCCCTCGTGCTCCGCCTCAATCACCTCGTCGGCGATGGCGGGCATCTCCTGGCGGGAGCGCCGGTAAACGATGTTCACGTCCTTAAAGCCCAGACGCAGGCAGGTGCGGGCGCAGTCGATAGCCACGTTGCCGCCACCCACCACCACCACCTTGTCTTCCGCTTTAATCTTCTCGCCGGTATTTACTTTGTGCAAAAACTCGGTGCCGTCGATAACGCCGGCGGCGCTATCGTTCTCGATGCCGAGGCGGCGACCCTTATGCGCCCCCACGGCCAGGAAAACGGCGTTATATTCTTTTTTGAGGTCGGCCAGCTTAACGTCTTTGCCAACCCGGCTGTTCAGCTTGATTTCCACGCCCAGCTTTTTAATAATGTCCGTCTCTTTAGCCAGGATGTCCCGCGGCAGGCGGAACTCCGGAATGCCCACGGCCATCATGCCGCCGAGCTTGTCCAGGGCCTCGAAGACGGTCACTTTATAACCGGCCTTGCGCAGGTCGTAAGCGGCCATGATGCCGGCCGGGCCGCCGCCCACCACCGCCACTTTTTCTTTTTTCCCGGCGGGGACGGTTAAATCATCGGTATATTTTCCGAAGTCGGCCGCCGCCCGTTTCAGCGCGTTGATGGAGATAGCCTCTTCCACCTCACTGCGCTTGCATTTGGTCTCACAGGGGTGGGTGCAGATGCGGCCGATGATGGAGGGGAAGGGAAGGGACTGTTTGATCAGCGCCAGCGCCTCATCGAACCTGCCATCCTTAATCAGTCCCACGTAGCCGCGGATATCAATATGCAGGGGGCAGGTGGCCTGGCAGGCCGGCGGCGCGCCGGACATGCACTTTTGCGGGTCCACCACGTAGGGTAGGGTCTTTTCGCCGCTCTTGCGCTTTTCCCGCTGGTCCAGGATATTGCAGAGCCGGCGGGCGATGACCATCGAGGGGCCTTCGAACTTGATGGCCCGCTCCATGGTGTCGATAAGTTTAGGCAAATCGAAAGCGTCCACCACCTCCACGAACTTGACACCGGAAGCCCGGGCGATGTCCTCGATTTTGATATCGAGATTGGGGTCGCCGGTGGCGCCGGGGTGGGGCTGAAAGCCGGTCATGCCGGTGGTGGAGTTATCCAGCACCACCATGACCATTTTCGACTTGTTATAGACGGCATTAATCATCGGGGGGATGCCGGAATGGAAAAAGGTGGAGTCGCCCAGGTGGGCGATCACCGGAACGTCCAGGACATGGGCAAAGCCGTTGGCCAGCCCGAAGGAGCCGCCCATGCAGACGGCGGCGTCATCGGAGCTCAGCGGCGGGTTGGCCGCCAGCGCGTAGCAGCCGATATCGCCGGTCTTTACCGGCTCCTTGCCGGTGGCCTGCTGGTAGCGGCGGGCGGCGATATTGATGGCGTAAACGGAGGCGCGGTGCGGGCAGCCGGCGCACATGGTCGGGGGGCGGAGGGGCAAAAGCGAGGCCGTTTCCCGGGCCAGCTTGTCTATCTCCGCGAAGTCCACCGGGGGCTTGACGCCGGTCAGCTTGCTTAAAGCCTCGGCGGCCTGGCGGACGGAAAGCTCCCCGGCTAACGAGAGCAGGTCTTTGCCGTGGATTTTGGCGGTAATGTCATTGTCTTTAGCCAGCACTTTCACCGCGTCCTCGACGAATGGCTCCAGCTCCTCCACCACCAGCACCTCGGACACGGACTTTAATAGCTGGAGGGTAAGCTTTTCCGGCATCGGGTAAGGCGTGCCTATTTTCAGGACGGACACCTTGTCTTCCAGTCCCAGCCATTTGACGGCTTCCAGGGCGTAGCCGTAGGAGATGCCGCAGGCAATCACGCCCAGTTTGGCGCCCTGCTTGAGGGCGAGGTGGTTATAGGGCAGGGTGTCCATCGCGCCCTTGATACTTTCCAGCCGCTTGATCAGCAGGCGGCGGTTGCCGCGGTAGTTGGCGGGGAGGCAAACGTATTTCTGGAAGTTCCGCACGAAGTTGGCCGGGCGTTTTTCCGCTTCGATTCCCCCCAGTACCACGTCACTGCGGGCGTGGCCGATGCGGGTGACCGACCGCAGCATGAACATCTGGCCGAACTCCTCGGAAAGGCGGTAGGCGTCCACCATCATGTCCTTGGCTTCCTGGGCAGAGCAGGGCTCCAGCACCGGGATGTAGGCCTGGCGGGCCAGGTAGCGGTTGTCCTGCTCGTTCTGGGAGCTCCACTGGCCGGGGTCGTCGGCGGATATCATCACGAAGCCGGGCAGCCCCATGTAGCTGGCGGACATCAGGGGGTCGTGGGCCACGTTGGCGCCGACGTGCTTCATAATAGTCAGCGACCTCATGCCGCTCATGGCGGCGGCCATGGCCACCTCAAAAGCCACCTTTTCATTGATAGACCACTCGGCGTACATGCCGGTGTTTTTAGAGTTATTGACCAGCGTCTCGGTGATTTCACTGGACGGCGTGCCGGGGTAAGCCGCCACCACCTGGACGCCCGCCTCGATAGCGCCCCGCGCTATAGCCTCGTTGCCCAGCATGAACAGGCTGACGCCGGGGGCATCGGACGTTAAAGTTACTTCAGCTACCTTGTTCAAAACATTCCTCCTGACCGGAGCATGGTTTACTCCATGCGCGATTGAATCAAATAAAAGGGGATAAAGAATAAAAAACGCTTATTGTCCAAGCTATATTTTACACGTTTTTCCCGCCGATTGGCAAACGGACAGACGGACGAAAGACACGCCGGCAACCGCCCGCGCCGTCAGCGTAAAAAGTCAGTAATATTAAGTTCAGCCGGAAGCAGCCGGCCCGCGCTATTCGAACATGATTACGTTGCGGAGGGCGTCGCCCTGGGCCGAGGACTCCAGCGCTTCGTTAATCTTCTTGAAGGGGAAGCGGGTGGAGATAAGCTCGTCCAGCTTGTAGCGCCCGGCCTGGTAAAGCTCGATAAGGCGGGTGATATCCAGGCGGAGGCGCACGGCGCCGATAGCGCTGCCGGTCAGCTTTTTACCCATCATAAAGTCCGTGGGCGCGAAGGCGGTCAGCTGCTCGCCGAAGCCGTGCCCGATGATAACCGTCGTGCCGGCCTGGGCGGACATCATGAAGCCCTGCCGCAGGATATCGATGCCGGCCACGCAGATGATAACGTTGTCCGCGCCGCGGCCGTAGGTAATCTCGAATATCTTGCGCACCGGGTCTTTTTCCTGCCGGGTGTTGACCGCGTGCGTCGCCCCGAAAGCTTTGGCCCTTTCCAGCTTGCTATCGATAACATCCACCGCGATAATGGGGTAAGCGCCGGAAAGCACGGCGGCCTGGATGGCGTTAAGCCCCACCCCGCCGCAGCCGATAACGGCGATGCTGCTGTTCAGCGTGACGTTGGCGCGGTACACCACCGCCCCGTAGCCGGACACCACGCCACAGCCCAGCAGGCAGGCCCGGTCCACCGGCAGGTCTTCCGGCACTTTCACCAGGTTCATTTCCGGTATGACGGAGTATTCCGCGAAACCGGCTACCGCTCCGGCGAACTGGGTAAGCCGGCGGCCCTGGGCGTCCACGTAGCGGCCCTTGGTATAGAGCATGATGTGGTTGTTCATGCACTGGTTGGAATAGCCGGTGCGGCAGTAGTAGCAGTGCCCGCAGCCTTCCGGAATAATGCTGGCAATCACCTTATCGCCGGGTTTTACGTATTCCACACCCTCACCGACCTCCTCCACGTAGCCGCAGATTTCGTGGCCGGGGATGGCGGGGAGGGGCGGGCTGCCGTGCTCCCCCTTGATGGAGTGGATATCACTGTGGCAGATGGCCGCCGCCGCGATGCGTATTTTGACATCGCCTTGGCCGGGCTTGTCCAGGGTTACTTCCTCTATGACCAGAGGTTTACCGTATTCGTGTAAAACTGCTGCTTTCATGAAACCTCCTTAATAATATATAGTAATCGACTCCATACGTAGTCTATATACCGTACTATTTAATGTCAAATCCGTTTCATTTGCCTTTTTCCCCGCCCGGAGAGTAGACTGGACGCAGAAAAGGCGGCGCCAGGACCCCAAAAGGCCGCCGAAGCTTCCTGAATAAACAGGGTAAAGTACTTACCCCCACCCCCCCTTTTCTAGTATCCCGGTAATAATTTGACAGTGGTTCTCTGATTACGATAATATTTCGGCAAGCATAGAAAAGGAGGCTCATCATGGCCGAGAAGAAATACGATAAATACATCATCGAGTACGACCCCGCCAAATTCCCCAACGAGCGCCGCCCGGTGATGGCCTACATGGACGATACCCTGGCGAAAGGCAGCCACTTTTACCTGATACACTGGATACTGCCGGGCTTCGCCAATAATCTGGGCGATTTCAAATACGCCGGGCACCCGCCGCACATCCACAAGGACGCCGAGCTGCTTTTCCACATCGGCACCGACCCGCAGAACCCGATGGACCTGGGGGCGGAAGTGGTCATGTACCTGGGGCCGGAGCTGGAAGAGCACCACATCACCCGCACCTGCTGCATCTGGATACCCCCCAACTTCATCCACGCGCCGTGGAAACCTATTAGTTGCCAGCGCCCGTGGATATTCATGGAGTTCAACCAGGGCCCGGCGCACACGGAAAAGTCTTACCGCCAGGTACTGCCCAAGGAAGCCCGGGAGAAAATCAACTGGGCGATGTGGCCGGACGACAAGTACGAAACCCCCGCCTGAAAAAGCCCCGCGGCGGTTCCCGGCTGAAGAAAGAGTTGGAGGATAAAGTGGCTTACAAGATAAATACCAAAAAATGTCTTAAGTGCGGGCTTTGCGTCACGCAGTGCCCGGAAAAAGCGATAGTGGTGGACGAAAAGGTAACGGAAGATGACGGCCTGACCCTCTACACGACACGCATCGATGTGAAGAAATGCACGGACTGCGGCGCCTGCGTCTCCCACGAATGGTGGTGCCCGGCCAAGGCTATTGTGAAAGGATAGTTTTTCAGCCGTCAGGAAATCGGCAACCATAACCGGCGGCGGTCAGGGGAAAGCAGATGAATACCCTGAAAATTAAAGCAGTGCCCCCCGGCGAAATCGACAGCGTGCTGGAGGTTTACCACGAGTGTGAGGGCTTCCTGGCACTGGGACCGGATGCCAACGCCTCGATGCAGATGGTGCTCAGGGACATGGAGGAGGCGGCGCGGGAAGGCGGCGTCTTCCGGGGGATTTACACGGAAGACCGTCTCGCCGGGGTGTTGAGCTACGTCCCCGGCAATTTTGAGGGCAATCCTTCCCACGCTTTCCTTACCTTATTAATGATAATCCCGTCCTGCCGGGAGAGGCGTTTCGGCAGCCGCATCGTGGCGATGGTGGAACAGGAGATACTGGCGGACAGCCGCATCACCAGCATCCTTTCCGCGGTACAGGTAAATAACCCCCGCGCCCTGAAGTTCTGGGAAAGAAACGACTACCGTATCAGCGGCGGCCCGGAAGCCCGGACGGACGGCACCACCGTTTTCCGCCTGCAAAAGGACTTCCCCGCCGGTAATAAAAAGATAAATCAGAAGGAGTGAAAAACATGGCGTCATTGAAATACAGCAAGTACTTTCTCCACGAGCTGCCGGAGGAGCAGCGCAAAAAAGGCTTCGGGCGGATGCCCTCCATGGTGGCTTTCACGGACAAGGATATCCTGGCGGACAGCAAATACTTTTCCGTGATGTGGATGGGGGAGGAAGCCACCAAGATGGGCGGGCACGGCCCGCATATCCACCAGGACGCGGAGCTGCTGGTAGCGCTCGGCACCGACCCCGCCAACCCCCAGGACCTGGGGGCGGACATGGAAATGTGCATGGGGCCGGAGATGGAAAGCCATATCATTACCGTTTCCACCATGATATGGGTGCCGGCCAAGCTCGTCCACGCGCCGTTCCGCATCCTTAAAGTGCGGCGTCCCTTCCTCTTCATCCAGTGCCAGTACGCGCCCAAGCTGACGGAAACGGCGCTGAAAAAACTGGTGGCGGAAGAACTGCGGGACAAGATGGTCTTCATCGACGCGGACGGCAAACAGCAGGACTAGTCCCCGTTTTCCCGCCGCTTTATATCGCGCCCGCGGATACGTGCTATAATGTTGGCACAGCACTGCCGATACTATTACGCTGTCTATCGGCCTGAGATAATAATAAAGCCGGAAGGAGACATATGTTAGATTACAATACCGCTAACTTAACCCTGTGGCTGGTGGGGCTGGGCGTCGTGCTGCTGGTGGCGCTCATCGTCGTCGCCTGGTACTATTTGAAAAGCATCTACTTCGGCATAGCTTCCATGAGCCAGCACACCAGGGTCTTCAGCGATACCGCCAAGGCCCTGAGCCAGGATATTAAGTCGCTTACGCTGGGCATGAGCTCTTTCAGCGAGGACATGAAAGGCCTGAATCAGATTTTCGCCGACCTGGGACAGGAGATCAAGACCATCGACGAGGACACCGGTATTCTGAACAAGAACGTGGACAACCTGACCGCCAGCGTTAACGGGCTGATTGCCAGCCAGAACAAGATGAACGAGTCCATGACGACGATTGAAAAGGCCCAGGAGGACGCCGCCAAATCAGTGGAACGCATTTCCCGGCATTTTTCCGAATAAGATAAACAGCTTAACATTTACCCGGCCATTGGGGAAGTGAGGCATCGTGCCGCGGTGCCCGCTTCCCTTATTTTTTCCGGCACGGCTCGTGCGCCTACTTGCCAAGTACTGCGATTACAGGCTATACTTATACTAATTATTCTTTATTACTGGTTGGGAGGAGGACCCCATGGAACAGTTCAATTTCCCCAAGTGTCAGAAATGCAATACCGGAGACCTCGTGCCTTTGTCCGATTTCGGAAGTCAGGGTGCTTCCATTCAGTTCAAAGCGTGGGTTTGCACCAATCCCGATTGCGGCTTCAACCTTAAAATCAGGAACGGTGATGTCTATAGAGACGAGCCTATCATGAGCGGCTCGATGCACAACTCCCGGCCTCGATAGTCCGTCGTCAGCGTCCGGAATAAACAGCAGCGGGTGGCTAATGTGCTTCCTCCTATAACCAGACTCAAGAGGGTAGCACTTGACCTCCTTTTTCCGCCGTATTGTATCGGCTGCGGCAGGGAAGGCGACTTTATCTGCGTCTCCTGCCGGCGGCAGCTGACGGTAATTATTCCCCCCGTTTGCCCCAGGTGCGGGCGTCCCCGGGCCGTTGGCGCGCCCTGCCCCGGCTGCATCGGGGAGGATTCCGCATTAGACGGCATCCGCGCCCCTTTCCTTTTCAGCGGCGTGGTGCGCCACGCCATCCACGAGCTTAAGTACCGCAACCTCCGCGCCACGGCGCCGCGCCTGGCCGCTTTTCTGGACGATTTCCTTAAAGAAAACCCCCTCCCCGGCGATGTCCTGGTGCCCGTGCCCATACACCCCAAACGCCAGCGCGAACGCGGCTTCAACCAGGCGGCGCTGCTGTGCCGGGAACTCGGCCGCCGCAGCGGCCTGCCGGTTATCGAAGGTTGCCTGGTGAAACGAACCTACACACCGCCGCAGGCCAGGGCATCCGGTGTGGCGAGCCGGCTGGCCAACGTGGCGGACGCCTTCGCCTGCGTTAATGAAAAGCTAAAGGGCCGGCAGGTTATCCTGGTGGATGACGTGTCTACTTCCGGGGCCACCCTGAGCGCCGGCGCCGGCACGCTTAAGTCCGCCGGGGCTTTATCCGTCTGGGGACTGGCGCTGGCGCTGGAGCTGTAAAAAATACTTTTTCCAGGAGAGTGATATGGAACTGCAAATTACCGGCACCAACGTGGAAATAACCGCCGCGACCCGCCGCTACTGTGAAAAAAAACTCGGCAAGCTGGACAAGCACCTGCCGGACATTATCGACGTGAAGGTGGAAATCTCCGAAGAAAACACCAAGTCCCCCCAGCAGCACTATCTGGTGCGGGCGACCGTCAACAGCGGGGCGGGCCGCTCTGTCTTTCACGCCGAGGAACGGGCGGAAGACCTTTTTAAAGCCATCGATAAAGCGGCGGCGGTCCTGACGCGGCAGCTGGACAAGCACAAGGGCAAGCTTTACGACCGCGGCCGGGGCAACCCCCGGGTGCGGGGCAAGTTCCCGGAGCCTGAAGCCGCCCCGCCCCGCCGGAAAGTGGTCAAGACCAAGCACTTCATCATCGAGCCGGCGTCTCTGGATGAGGCTATCGACCAGATGGAGAAGCTGGGACATGATTTCTATTTATTCTACGATGCGGAAGCCGCCGCGGTGCGGCTGCTCTACCGCCGCCGTGACGGCGATTACGGCTTGATAGTGCCGGAATTTAAATAGTAGATTTAGCGGGGTTAAACGCTTATAATGTAGCCTGGCCGCCATGAATAAAGCAATAGTTAAACACCAGACCGTGTACCTGTTTTTAGCCCCGGCCGGCCTGCCGGGCATTGTCCTGATAGTCTCCGGCGCCATTTACCAGGCGCGGCAATAGAAGAGCTATGGATTCGACCGAAGAATTATCCTACATCGTTTTCTATACCCCTTACGGGTGGGTCGGACTGCTGGCCTCGGACAGCGGGCTGCGGCGCGTTACCCTGCCCCTGCCATCGGCGCCGGATGCCGAGGCCGCCCTGGGGGATGAAATAATAGACCGGGCGGTGGTGTCAACCGACCCCTTCCGCGACCTCATGCCGCGCTTCCACGCCTATTTTACCGGGCGCAGAGTGGAATTCCCGGATGCGCTGGACTTTTCCGGTTTCACGCCCTTTCAGCGCTCGGTCTGGGAGGCCGCCCGGCGCATTCCCTACGGGGAGACCCGCAGCTACGGCTGGCTGGCCCGGCAGATAGGCAAGCCCGGGGCGGCGCGGGCGGTGGGACAGGCTTTAGGCCGGAACCCCTTCCCTATCATCGTGCCGTGTCACCGCGTGCTGGCGGGCGACGGCGGGGCGGGGGGATTCAGCGGGGGACTGGCGATGAAGGAAAAGCTGCTGGCGCTGGAAAAAACCTCAAAGGTAAAATAGTCTAGAGTTTATCTTCAGGGCGGCGGGCGCGATAGAGTCTCTTCCGCGCCTCCGAGGTACCCCGCAGCATCAGGTTCACGAAGTCCGTCTCGTATTCCTCGATAAGCCCTTCTCCGGCGAAGCTGTAGTAGCAGTTATCCCCGATAATAATATGGTCGAGGACTTTAATGCGCATCACCCGGCCGGCATAGACCAGCTCCCGGGTCAGGCTTTTATCGCTGGGGCTGGGGTCGGTGATACCGGAGGGGTGGTTGTGGACGAATATCAAAGCGGCGGCGTTGTTCCTGATGGCCCCCTCGATAACCTCGCGGGGGGAAACGGCGGCGCTGTTGACCGTGCCCTCGGAAAGGTCACAGGTATCGATAATCTGGTTCTGGGTGGTGAGGTATATCACCTTGAATACCTCTTTTTTCAGCCCGCGCATGGCGTGATAAAGGTAGTCGAACACCTCCTGCGAGGACTTGTAGAAAGGCTTTTCCAGCATTTTGGCGCGGAGGAACTCGCGGGCTACCTCCTGCACCAGCTTGATGCCGAAGGCGCTGTGCGCCCCTATGCCGTCAATCTGCTGCAGCTCTTCCGGCGATGACTCCAGGACGCCGCGCAGGGTCTGGAACCGCTTGATAGCCTCCTTGGCGGCATTCTTGCAGTCCCGCCGCGGCGTACCCAGGCTCAGCAGCAGCTCCACGATTTCATAGTCGTGAAAGCCGCTCAAGCCGGACTTGAGGAACTTCTCGCGCAGGCGTTTCCGGTGCCCCGGGCGGCTGTCTTCCAAAGTCATGCGTTTTTCTTTCTCAGACCCTGACAAAGCGGCGGACGTACGCAACCTTCCCCGTAAAGCGGAAAAGCCCTCCGGCGCTGACGGCGGACGCGATGTCCGCATCCGGCACATGGTGGTCGTTGACCAGCAGCGCGCCGCCCTCTTTCAGGACGCGGCGGAACTCCGCCAGCACGTTCTTGCGCGGTTTGAGGATATCACGGATTTTGAACATGAATGACATCATGGCGAAGCTGAGTTTAGACTGCGGTCTGTCCATAGGCCCCCTCCCCTTGATGCCAGTATTTTAGCACTAAAGCCGCCGGTATGCCACCCGGCGCATTGTGCTATAATGATTGCCAAAGATTCATTTTATGTAAAAGGAGCGCATATGGCCGATAAGAACCAGATTTTCAACAAGCCCCTCCCGGAGATTCTCGATGACATCCAGTTAGCGGCGGCGGACGCCCGTAAAGCGGCGGAGGAGGCCAGGACCGCCGGGGAAAAGGCCGCCGAAGAGGTCATGAAGCGACTGCGCCGGCTGTTCCTGAAAATGGCCAAGGACATCACCGAAGCCCTGGACGAGCCGAAGCGGTAAGCGGCTTGACCTTAATCTATTAGTTTCCCAACCGGGGAATGTTCAGCTCGTGGCTCATCTGGATAAACCGGATGATGTCGGCGCGGGTCAGCAGGCCGGCGCATTTATCGTTTTCCTTGATGAGCACCTGGTTGATATCGTGCCGGGCGATTAGCTGCATGGCCGCATTGAGATTATCCTCCGGCGCCACCGTGTAAAGCGGGCTGACCGTCATTATCTTCTCCACCGGGGTGGTCGCCCACTGCTCCTGGGGCACTTTCTTCACGTCCGTAATCGTCACGATGCCGGCCAGCTTATCGTCCCTGCAAACGGGCAACGCCCGCCCCGGCTGCCGCCGGAACACGTTCATCACCATCTCGGACACCGTGGTTTCCGGCCGGATGGTCTCGATATTCGGGTTCATCACTTCCCGCACTTTATAGCGGCTGAGCCGCTCGCGCAGCGTGATTTCCTTGCGGCTGGAGTCCGCGGCGCTGTTGAGAAACCAGCCGATAAATGCCAGCCACAAACCGCTGAACAGGCTGACCTGGAAGATAAAAAAGACGCCCAGCCCGATAAACGCCCAGCCGAAGAACTGCCCCACCCTCCCGGCGATGTCCGTGGCCTTGGCCAGGCTGCCGGTGGCCCCCCAGATAATGGAGCGGAGCACGCGGCCGCCGTCCAGCGGAAAGCCGGGCAGCAGGTTGAAAGCCCCCAGGTACAGGTTGATATAGGCCATGTAGCTGATGATAGCCGCCACCGGCGTGGTCTTGTCTCCCGGCAGCCGGGTCAGCCCCCAGAAAATAGCCGCCAGTACCAGGCTGGTGGCCGGCCCCACGATAGCCATGGTGAACTCCGCCACCGGTTTCTGCGGCTCTTCTTCCAGGTTGCTTACCCCGCCCAGGATGAAAAGGGTAATGCTGTGCACCGGGATGCCCCGGGCATTGGCCACCAGCGAATGGGCCATCTCGTGGAGGAGCACGGATACAAAAATAAGCAGCGACGCGATGATGCCCGTTATCCAGTAGGCCGCCGTGCTCCATTCATAGTAGGCGGGAAAGTATCCCTGGGCCAGCGTCCAGCTGAACAGGACGAAGATAAATATCCAGGTGTAGTGAATGCCGATATCTATGCCCGCGATACGGAAAAGCTTGAATGAGGCTTTCATGCGGCTCCTTTAATCAGACGGAATTCCCAAATCTTCCAATAATATCATAACCCGTGGAAGGATGATAAAAAAAGACTTTTATCTCATGCGGGGGGCTTTGTATCAAATGTCATTCTGAGGAACAACCTGCTCGCCGCACAAGGCTTTGGCAGGCGATAGTGACGAAGAATCCGTACTCACCCAGATAAATACGGATTCTTCGCTACGCTCAGAATTACAGGAATTAGTTACTTTTAATACAAAGCCCATGCGGGGGGAGGATGGAGGAAAACTAAAGCGTTTCTACCTTGAACCCCGCCTCCCCCACCAGGCCGGTCAGGCGCTGCCTCAGCTCCGGGCACCAGCCGGTCTGCATGCCGGGCAGCTTCATGGGAATGACGGGGCCGCCGTTAAGCATGTTCAGGCGCACCTCGTCACGGCCGCTGTAGGTCTTGAGTAAAGCGATTATTTTGGTAAGCAGGGCTATATCCGCATCCTCATCGCTGGTCTGGCGCAGGTCGATAACCAGGCGGCGCCTGGCGCCGTTCTGCGGCGTACCGCCGCCGTTGCCCGCCGGGGCTTCCGGCGCTTTAGCGACGGCTTGGTGATTATTGCCAGCCGCCGGCTTGTTATTGTGGTTCACAACAGGCTCGTTTTCTTCCCGGGGCGGCTTGTAGAAATCGGCGCTTTCACAGATAACGCTGACCTCGTCATCGCGGGCGCGCACCTTGCCCTTGATAATCAGCTCGCTGCCCTCTTTCCAGAGCGCCTCGGTCTCGTTATAGACACGCGGCCAGGCGATGACCTCCACGTGGCCGCTGACATCCTCGATGACGGAGATGGCGAACGACTCGTTCTTCTTGGTGAAGGCATAGCGCACGGAGGTAATCCGCCCCGCGGTAACGATTATCTGCTTGTCCAGCTCCGCGTTGATATTGCCGCAGAACACCGCGTTGCCTTCGGTCCGGCTGAACACCGGGCTGAACGGCTTTTCCGAGAAGCCGACGCCCAGCAGCTCCTTTTCCCAGAGCGCTTTTTCCCTATCGGACACCTCGGAGGGCGCCAGCTCCAGCTCCGTAAGCGGCACCGGGGCCGTTTCCCCGAACATATCGAACATGGTGGTCTGCCCCGTCTCCCGCAGCTTGGTTTCCCGCTGCGCCAGGGAAATAATCCGGGCGATGCTGTTGAGCATGGTGCCGCGTGTTTCCAGGCAGTCCATTGCCCCCACCTTTATCAGGCTCTCTATCACGCGCCGGTTGGCCGACTGCATATCGGCGCGGCGGCAGAGGTCTTCAACGGACTTATAGGGGCCGTTCTGGCTGCGCTCTTTGATAATCGGCTCGATGGCACCGGCGCCCACGTTTTTCACCGCCCCCAGCCCGAAGCGTATGGCCACCTGGCCCGTTTCATCTTTCTCGATGGAGAAATCCAGCTGGCTGCGGTTGATATCCGGCGGCAGCACCGCGATATTCAGGCGGCGGCACTCGGCGATAGCGCCGGCGGTCTTTTCCAGCTCCCCGGCGTGGATGGTCAGAAAGGCGGTCATGTACTCCGCCGTGTAATTGGCTTTCAGGTAGGCCGTCTGGTAGGCGACCAGCCCATAGCACCAGGCGTGGGCCTTGTTGAAGGCGTAGCCGGTGAACGGCTCGATCATGGCGAAGACCTCCTCGGTCAGCCGCTCGTCAAAGCCGCGCTTCCTGGCGCCGCTGAAAAAGTTGCGTTTCTCCTTCTTCATCGTCTCGGCGATTTTCTTACCCATGGCCTTGCGGAAGATATCCGCCTGGCCCAGGCTGTAGCCGGCGAACTCTTGGACGATGAGCAGCACCTGCTCCTGGTAAACGATGACGCCATAGGTCTCCCGGAGGATGTTTTCCAGGGCGGGGTGGGGATAGGTAATGGGTATTTTGCCGTGCTTGGCATCGATAAAGCGGGGGATGTGCTCCATGGGGCCGGGGCGGTATAAAGCCACCATGGCGGCGATATCGCTGAAAACGGAGGGCTTGAGATCCTTGATATAGCGCCTCATGCCGGAGCCTTCCAGCTGAAAGACGCCGGCCGTTTCCCCCGCCGCCAGCAGGTCGAAGGTCTTCTTATCGTCCATGGGGAGGTTATACAGGTCAATCTCGAAACCGTGTTTCTCTTTAATGATTGCCCGCGCCTTGCCCAGGATGGTCAGGTTGGCCAGCCCCAGGAAGTCCATCTTGAGCAGCCCGATGCGGGCGATATCGTTCATGGAGAACTGGGTCATGACCGCTTCTTCCCCCACCACCTTGGCGCCCTTCTGGAGGGGCACGTAATTAGCCAGCGGCTCCCGGGAAATGACCACGCCCGCGGCGTGGGTGCTGGCATGGCGGGAAACGCCCTCCACCCGCCGCGCCTGGCTGATAAGGTTACGCACTATTTCATCGCTCTGGAAAATCTCTTTAAGCTCCGGGTTTTCGTCTATGGCTTTGCCCAGCGTCATGCCCGGGGCCGCCGGCACCAGCCGCGCCACGCGGTCCACGTCCCCGTAAGCCATACCCAGCGCCCGCCCCACGTCACGGATAGCGGCCCGCGCCCCCAATGTGCCGAAGGTGATAATCTGGGCCACGTGGTCCGGGCCGTACTTTTGGGAAACGTAGTTGATGACCTCGTCCCGGCGGTCGTCCTGGAAGTCCATGTCCACATCCGGCATTTCCTTGCGCTCTATATTAAGGAAGCGCTCGAAAATCATGTTGTGCTCCATGGGGTCGAGGGGGGTAATGCCCAGCAGGTGCAGGATGATGCTGGAAGCGGCGCTGCCGCGCACGCCGAAGAGGATATTCTGCCGCCGGGTGTAGGAGATAATGTCCCACACCACCAGGATGTAGTTGGCGAACTGCGTCTGCCGGATAACGTCCAGCTCGTATTCCAGGCGCTTTTGAATCTCCGGGGTGGGGTTGGGGTAATATTTGGCCAGGTTGTCCCGGCACAGCTCTGCCAGGTACTCGTCCGGGGTCTTGTCTTTCGGGATATCTATTTGCGGCAGGTGCAAGCGCCCGAACTCCATTTCCAGATTGCACATTTCCGCGATGCGCTGCGTATTTTCCAGCGCCTGCGGGATATCCTTGTAAAGCTCCGCCATCTCCTGCGGGCTCTTGAGGTAAAAGAAATCGCCGGCCATCTTCATGCGCTTCTCGTCTTTGACCGTAGTGTTGGTGCCGATGCACAGGAGCAAATCATGGGCGGAGGCGTCCTCGCGGTTGACGTAGTGGGTATCGTTGGTGGCGACGATGGGTATATCCAGCTCGGAGCCCATCTGCACCAGGTACTTATTGGCCGCTTCCAGCTCCGGGATGGGGTGCCGCATTATCTCCAGGAAATAGTCCCCGAAGGTCTTTTGATACCAGAGCGCCGTTTCTTTAGCCTCGGCATAGCGCCCGGCCAGTATCAGCTGGCTGAGCTCACCGGAGCCGCAGGCGCTCAGGGCCACCAGCCCCTCGTGGTACTGCGCCAAAAGCTCCTTGTCCACCCGCGGCTTGTAGTAAAAGCCTTCCAGGTGGGCCTTGGTGACCAGCTGTATCAGGTTCTGGTAGCCGGTCTGGTTCTTGGCCAGCAGCACCAGGTGGGAGTTGTTCCGGTCGCCGCTGCCCTTGCTCAAGCGACTCCCCGGGGCGACGTAAATCTCACAGCCGATGATGGGCTTGATGCCGGCTGCCCTGGCCGCCTGGTAAAACTCGATGACGCCGTACATTACCCCGTGGTCGGTTATGGCCAGGCTGTCCATCCCCAGCTCTTTGGCCCTGGCCACCAGCTTGGGAATAGTGCACATGCCGTCCAGCAGACTATATTCGGTATGAACGTGAAGATGGGTAAACATGAGACCCCCGGTGAAAAATCAAAGTAATTATAACATACCACCCGGCCAGGCCAAAACGCGGATTGAAGGAAGAGCGGTAAATAAGTATAATAAGTATATTATTATTGTCCCGGTAAATTCCGCCCCGGCATGACCGCCGGGATTCCACAAAACATGAAAAAAAGTAAACCGTTTTACGGGTGGTTCGCGCTTACCGGCGTGGTGCTGGTTACCCTGCTGGTGGGCGGGGCTTTCATCAACGCCTTCGGCGTTTTTCTCCCCGTCTTCAGCGACGAGTTCGGGTGGAGCCGGGCGGATATATCGCTGGCGCTTTCCCTGGGCATCCTGGCCTTCGGCCTGCCGAGTATGCTTTTCAGCACGATGGTGAACAAATACGGCGCCCGCTTCACCATCGTCGTCGGCAACCTGCTGGCGGCTTTCGGGGTAGCGGCGCTTTTCTTCGTTAAAGATATCTGGCTGCTTTACCTGCTATATATCTTCATCGGCATCACGGCCGGGTTCGGGGGCTATATCGCCTGCACCACGGTAGCCAACAACTGGTTCGTGAAAAAGCGCTCGCTGGCCATGAGCCTGGTCTCCTCGGCCACGGGTATCGGCGGGCTGGTCTTTCCGCCGGTGGTCACGGCTTTAATCAAGGGCATTACCTGGCAGGGCACCTGGCTGGTGCTGGGCGGGGTGGTGGCTTTAACCGCCATATTCGCCGGGGGGCTGCTGGTGCGCAACCGGCCGGAGGACATGGGGCAGGAGCCGGACGGCATTAAAACCTCCCCGGACCTCACCCCGGAACAGCTATCCGCGAAAAGTCAGCCCGTCGCGGCATGGAGCATGTCCCGGATATTAAAGATGCCGGTCACCTGGCTCATCCTGGGATTCGTGGTGGCCAACGCTTTTTCCATGGGCGCGGTGAACGCCCACCAGATAGCCTACTTCAAGGACATCGGGTTCGATGCCATGACCGCGGCCGGCACGATGAGCGTGATGTCCGTTTTCAGCCTTACCGGCAGCCTGGCCTTCGGCGCGCTGGCGCTGAAAATTAATATGCGCTACCTGGCCAGCGCCGGCCTGGTGTCCCAGTTCATCGGGCTAATCCTGCTTTTATCCACTAAAAACCTGACCCTGCTGTTTGTTTACGCGGGCTTCATGGGACTGGGGGTGGGCGCTCTCTTCGCCGCCATGCCCAGCTTTTTAGGGGCTTATTATCCCCGGGAACACTACGCGCAGGTAACCGGGGTGGTCCTGCCCTTCCACGTGGTGGCGCAGGCGGTATCCTCCTGGGCGGTAGGCTCCATATACGACGCCACCGGCAAGTACACCATCGCTTTCCTGATACTGGGTATTTGCGTCATGGGCGGCAGCGTCTGCGCTTACTTCGCCAAACAGCCTAAAAACATTTAGCTGCCGCTTGATTTAGTCCGCCCGCTCCATCACTGCTATAATAGGTACATGGGAACGAGAGTACTGCACACCGCGGCCCTGGTGCTGTTCATATTATGCCTGCCCGTGATGCTCTTTACCGCCAGCGTGAGCACCGCCATGAACTGCCGCTGGCTTTATGATTACGACTTCCATAAGTACGATATCGCCTCGGTCACCGGGCTGGCGCCGTCCGAGCTGAAAAAAGCCGCCGAGGGACTGATTCACTACTTCAACTCCGGCGAGGAATATGTCAACATCGTCGTTATCAAAGACGGACAGCCTTTTACCCTTTTTAACGAGCGCGAGGTGCAGCACCTGAAAGACGTTAAAGGGATTTTCCGGCTGGTCTACAAGCTGCTGATAGGCACCGGCACCTACGCCCTGCTGTATGCCAGCCTGATGCTGGCGCTGCGGCAGGACCGGCGGCGGCTGGCCGGGGGGCTGCTCTACGGAAGCGGCCTGTCTATTCTATTGATGATTATACTGGGCGTCCTGGCGATTACCGACTTCCACTGGCTGTTCTGGCAGTTCCACCTGGCCAGCTTTTCCAACGATATGTGGCTATTGGACCCCACCCGCGACTACCTGATTATGCTTTTCCCGGAGGGCTTCTGGATGGATGCCGCCATCATCTGCTCGGCGTTCAAGATATTCCTGGCGCTGATACTGGGCGGGGTGGGGTGGTGGATACTGAAGAAAAACCCCTTAAAGTCCGCCTGAGCTGGAACCGGCCAGGGTCTCTACTTCATAGCTGCCGATATTGCCGCATTCCCCGGCGCACGGCAGCGTAAAGTCCCAGATCTGCCCCGGTTTCAGGTTCAGCACGCTGTCCCGGGCGGTATATACCAGATTTTTCTGCGTATCGTAAAAGCTGACCGTTACCTGCGCCAGCTCGGCGTTAACGCCGCCGGTGTTCTTTACCGTTATGTAAAGCGCCGTGCCGCCCTGCCCGTCCGTCTTCAGTTCCTTTTTGATAACGGTAATTTCCGCTTTCGCCGGCGCTTCTCCCACATGGATACATGAAGCCATGCCGGCCAGCAGCAGCAGCAGCAAAATACCGGCGCTTATGGCCAGGCGGCTTTTCATACGGCTATTCCCTGGCGGCCGGCCAGGACTTTACGAAGAACGAGACGGTAAATAATATGGCCCCCACCAGCAGCACCCCGATGCTGAATACCAGGGCGATGTTGGTAACGTCGCTATAGAGGCCGTTAATGGCGTTCTGCGCGGTAACCGGCAAATCTGAAAACCCGCCGATAAACTTCATGGGCGCCAGCACTTTGGCGATTATCACGCCGGCGATGTCAATAACGCCGAAGGTCAGCAGGTCTATCCCCAGCGTGCGGGCGGTGGACTTGACGTCGCGGTTAATGAGGAATATCAGCCCGGCCATGATGACCATGAAGACAATCAGCAGCCAGTAGACGGTCTGGAAATAGCCGATGTACTTCCTGGCCTGGGCCATGGGGTCGCTGGCATCGTCCAGGGCTTTGGCGATGTTATCACGCACATCGGATAATTTGTCCTCGCCGTCCGCCAGTGATTTGGACAGGTCGGCGCGGGTTTCACCCAGCAGCTCTTCATCGAAGGAGAAGGTAGCCGGCAGGTTGCCGGAAAAATCAGCGAAGACGGTTTCAAAATGCTGCTCCTGCGCGGCCCGGGACATACCGGCGACGGCGGGGGGCGGGGCGGCCAGGTAAGCGTCCTTTAAGACACTTTTCACCGTCGCCACGGCCGGCGCCACGGAAACGGTAACGTTTACCGTCCGGGTCTTGCCCAGAATATAGTCGATGCCGGGGCCGGCGGCCGCGGTTATCTGCTGCTTGAGCCAGGGTTCCAGCCTGGTGAGGATTTCGTCCAGGTTTTCGTCCAGGTATCGGGTTATTTCATCGGAGTCCTGGGAGACGGCATCGGTAAGCTGCGTGGAAATGTAATCTTTGGTCAGCGCGGCGATATCCACCTCGTTGATTAGTTCATTGACGAAATCCGTGGCGAGGACGGAATTACCCAGCACCTCGGCCAGAGACAAGTCCGGTGTTTTCCCCCAGATATAGTCGTTGACGGGAGAGACGGCATCGGCCGCCGCCGCTTTAAGCTGAGGCTCCAGGTTATTGAGGACGTCGGTTACTTCATCCCAGATATCCCGGGAAATGCCGCCCGGCTTCTGCGAGTCATCCTGAGCGATAAAATCTGTTACCAGTTGCGCGATATCGATGTCATTAATCAGGGTAATAATGAAATCGTTGCTGGCCACGGTTTCGCTCAGTATCCCGGCAAGCTGGAGCTCTTTAGTTTTACCTTTCAGGTAATCGAAAATGCGGGTGCTGGCCTCATTCAGCTGTTCTTTTACCACCGGTTCCAGCGTGGCGGCGGTGTCCACCAGGGTGTCCTTCATCTCCTGGGAAATATCGTTTTTATCCGCTGCGTCGACTTTTATAGCCTCGTCCAGAATAGCAGCGACTTCAACCCGGTCCATCTCCTTGGCGATAAAACCGGGACTGAGGACGGTGCTGTGCAGCATATACCCGAGGCTGAAAATCCCCAGCGCTAAAAAGAGCAATAAACTGCAAACAACCGTTCCCACGCCTTTTAAAGTATTCATGCCGGCACCTGCTGTTTCCCTTATTTTATGTCAGGTTATATTTTAACATATCCAGGCTGGTTGTAACACCCGTATTTATTTCCCCCTACTTACGGTTGACTCTGAAGGCAGGTATCCGGTAGAATTACACTGTAACCGGGGGCGGTTAGCTCAGCTGGTTAGAGCGTCCCGATGATATCGGGAAGGTCAGTGGGGCTCAAACATTTTACGGGAGTGGTAATAATTTATAGTGCACGGGCGGTTAGCTCAGCTGGTTAGAGCGTCCCGATTGTATCGGGAAGGTCAGCGGGGCGCCAAACATATTGCGGGAGTTTTATTAATTTATAGTGCACGGGCGGTTAGCTCAGCTGGTTAGAGCGTCCCGATTGTATCGGGAAGGTCAGCGGGGCGCCAAACATATTGCGGGAGTTTTATTAATTTATAGTGCACGGGCGGTTAGCTCAGCTGGTTAGAGCGCAGCGTTGACATCGCTGAGGTCATTGGTTCGAGTCCATTACCGCCCACCATACACCCTGATGTTTTTCGCTTATGTCCTTTATAGCGATAGCGCCGGTAAATTCTATATCGGTTCCACCAGGAACGTCACTCACAGACTGGCGGTTCACAACCGCCGCAGCGTTACTTCCACTAAAGCCTTTTGTCCCTGGAAACTCGTTTATTCCGAATCGTTCAGCACCCTGTCCGAGGCGCGCCGCCGCGAACTTGAAATCAAATCCTGGAAGAATCCTGCCTACATGGCCAAAACCCTGAATCTATCTTTATAGCTGGTTAGAGCGTCCCGATTTCATCGGGAAGGTCAGTGGTTCGAGCCCTCTACCGCCCAGCATACCGTACAGTAGGCAGAACTCCCAACCCTTCTTCCTCATGATTGTCTGGAGGTATGGGGAAAGTGTACCTGATTACTCCGTCGTTTCCCGTAACTTTAACTTCTTTCACGAAGCTCTTGATAAATGCCCTTCGCTCTGTAAGTTCATTGCTATCGATGAACTGGCGCAGGTCTTCAACATATTGCTTTACTATTTCCGGACTGGCCAATTCTAACTATCTCTGAGATAAAACCATATCAAGCTCGGCTTTGCGAGCTAACAATAAGTCGTGTTGAGTTTTTAGTTCCTGTAATCGAGGTTTTAAAAGGTGAAACTCAATGTTGCCATTTTCGATGGCGTTGTACAGGTTACCCAACCGCTGCTCGACTCCGCCGATTTCACTCATGATAGTATCCATCTCACCTTTATATGAGCTTGAAGCTGCGTCCATCTCTTCATTGACCAACCTAACGAGTTCTGTTAAGTTCTCCCGGGTGAGGTACTGTTTGCATTTGGTGTCAAGGGAGAATGGAGATAAAATTATCAACTAAAGCTAAGATTATAAAATTGGCTTTTGGATTATTAATGATTACAGCTATTTCATTATTAACTTATCTTACTTTTTTGTTAGTAGGATTATTGGTTATTTCGCTAATCTGGTTATCTATATCACTAATTGCTTTAGTTTTAATTATCGTGGTTGGTATTGCGCCAAGCCCGCCAGCCATACCCTATAAGGGTAACACTACCCAAGGCAACGACAGTCCATACCCAACAAGATGTTGGGGAATAAAACTTTCAACAGATGGAATAGGGACTTGGTGAGTAGTTCCCCAATGAATGATATCGGTTGCAGTCCCAATGATATCAATAATATCCAAAACCAGCAAGGCAGCACCAATAATAAGTCTCTTCACACCGAGAATTCTAGCATACGTGAAAATGCCAAAACAACCAAAAGCAAAGAGAACCACATGGCCAGTTGATCTTTTTCTGCGTGATACCAGAATTGTTTGGGGGGAATGTCACCCCCGTATTCATGCTCAATTCCAGAGTTACCCCCCTAATTTTATACGGTATTTATGTTAACGGTATTTACGTTTATGCCCTATTTACATCTTCGGCGATAAGATAATCCGTAAGCATTACTGATGCCAGAGTTATCGCATCAGGGAGATTTAATAGAGCATGTCCACTTTGCTTCCATTAAAAGCTGTTGATAAGCTTGAAGTCGCCATCGGTTCTAAGAGATTAGGCAAGGTGTTCCTGGAACTTGGCTATCTGACCGAGACAAAGCTTAACCGCGCGCTGGAGTATCAAGTACAAAAAGGCGGGAGGCTGGGCTGGATTCTGGCTGCTCTGGGGTATATCACCAGATTAGAGCTGTATGAAGGGCTGGCCAAACACTTTGATATGGAATTTGAGACAGACACTTCCTACATCATGAAGAATATCGACAGGAAACTAGCGACCATGCTGACTCACGAACAGATGATGAAATATCAGGTCGTGCCTTTTTATGTTGAAGAAGACACCCTCTTCGTACTTACTGCTGACCCTGACGGTCAGCCTGCCCTGGAGCTACTCGCCCGGCGTTTTGGGGCAAAGTGGATAAATGAGATAGTTATTACTGACCTGGACCTGATGAAGGTGTCCGAGGAACTGTATCGAGATAGCCTGCTGAATATGTCAATTAATGGGCTGTTATACAGAAATCCCGAAGAATCCGCGTATAGAGTGATTACGAGACCACAGGTAATACTTGCTGCGTTTTTACTCTGCGGCCTGGCAATCTGGCTCTATCTCAGCGCCGAAACTTTTGTCATCTCTGTGTTGTATCTCATCCAGCTCCTTTTTGCCGTTCCGATTTTCTTTAAAGTGACGCTGGTCATATGGGGTAAAATAAAACGCCCAAAGCTTCTTGTGAGTGAGCCAGGTAATCTTTATGATGAACATGATATGCCCATCTATACCATTCTTATTGCCGCCTACAAGGAAAAAGAGGTCATAGGAACCCTGATTAAATCCATAAAGAAGCTTGATTATCCTGAAGACAAGTTAGATATAATACTCCTATTAGAGGAGAATGACAATGAGACCTTACAGGCAGCCAAAGCAGAAAAACCGCCGGCAAACTGGAGATTCCTTGTTTTGCCGGACAGTATCCCGAGGACGAAACCAAAGGCTTTGAACTACGGTCTCAATTTTTCCAAGGGCGAATATCTTACCATTTACGATGCTGAAGACATGCCTGAACCGGACCAGTTAAAGAAGGCAGTGGCCGCTTTCAGAACACATCCCGATAATTATATTTGTTTTCAAGCGGCATTGAACTACTTTAACAAGAATGAAAACTTCCTTACTAAAATGTTTACTCTTGAATATTCCGCCTGGTTCGATTGCCTGCTGCCCGGGCTTTTTCAAGCGGGGCTGCCCATACCCCTCGGCGGTACGAGCAACCATTTCGATGTACAAAAATTAAAGCGAATTGGTGCCTGGGACCCCTTTAACGTTACCGAGGATGCTGATTTGGGAATCAGGGCATCGGTCGAAGGGTATAAGGTTGGGGTTATCGACTCAACTACCTACGAAGAAGCAAATTCGCAGCTAAATAACTGGATAAGACAGCGTTCAAGGTGGGTTAAGGGATATATGCAAACTTTCTTAGTGCATAACCGTCATCCATTAAAGGCTATCAAGGCCATGGGATTTTCGCGGTGGTTTAGCTATACCTTGCTTATTGGGGGAACTCCAGCCACCTTCCTCCTCAGCCCTATAATGTGGATACTATTTATATGCTCTTATTTTCTGAACATATCCGGTCACTTTGAGGTACCGGCTATATTACTCTACCTGGCAACCTTCAATCTCTTCGCGGGAAACATTCTGGTTATCCTCATCGCTATGATGGGTGCATTCCCCAGAAAGAACTATAACCTCATACCTTATGCTCTGTTGAGCCCAATATACTGGATGTTACAATCGGTGGGAGCCTATAAGGGACTCTGGCAACTACTGACAAAACCTTATTACTGGGAAAAGACGGCGCACGGAATAACTAAGAAAAAACCGATTTCACAGGCGTATTCTGCCTCGAACAATGTGTCAGAACTTGTCGTTATTAAAAATAGTATAAAGTGAAGTCACAATATTGCATTTTGTTAGCTGGGGTAACAAAGAAGTAAATTGTTGAATTCTAGTCCATTAAGCTGAAAGGCACTTCAAAGGTTCTGCGTGTTGAGCCTTGCCGCCCACCATTTTTCCCCGCCCCAATAACCAAGATACAAGATACAAGTAGCAAATAGCCTTTCAAAACTTGTTTGGAGTCAATAGACACGTCCCCGATTTCATCGGGAAGGTCAGTGGTTCTAGCCCTCTACCGCCCAGTGTCCTCTAGTTGAAATTTTTCCAGAAATTGTAATGGAGTTGCCCATTATCTTATGGCACGAAATAATCAAATCTCCGTAACTTAAGTCATTAAATTACACGCGTAGAAAGCATTTTTAGCAGAGCGCGAAGGTTAATTGAAAAACATTGAGCGGCGGGCGTGTAGTTCAGGCAAACTCCATCGAGTAGAAATAATTACCTTCGTTAATTTTGTGTTCAGTTTGAGATGTTATAGTATATTCCTGTGAGAGTATTAATAGTTGAAGACGATAAACACCTAGCCCAGGTTATGAAATCCGGTCTAGAAGAAAGCGGCTACGCAATAGACTGGGTGCAAGAGGGAGAATTTGCACTCGAAATGGTGGGTGCTTATTCTTATGACATTATTATTCTGGATATCATGCTGCCTGGAATTGATGGTTTTAGCGTTTGTAAAACAATGCGTTCCAGGAACATCGCACTGCCTATCCTCATCTTGACCGCCAGATATCAAGAAGGCGATAAAGTCCATGGTTTGGATTGCGGTGCCGATGACTACCTGGTTAAACCTTTTAGTTACCCGGAACTATATGCTCGAATCAGGGCTCTGTTGAGGCGAGGCATGGTCTCCCGTACTACCGAAATCACCATCGGGCAATTAGCTCTGGATACAGTGCTTAAGACAGTAAATTACGCGGGCTTACCGGTTAATCTAACATCTAAAGAATATGCCATCCTGGAATATCTGGTTATCAATCGGAACGGGGTAGTAACCCACGAGATGCTAGAAGAGCATGTTTGGGACTGTGAACACGACGCATTTTCAAATGTAATAGAGGTTCTGGTAAGCCGTATACGTAAAAAATTGTGTCCCGGGGATAAGGAAGCGGTGATTAAAACTGTCAAAGGATTGGGCTATGTGGTTAAAGAAGATAAGTCTTAGTTTTAAACTGACGGGTTTCTATATTATTTCCGTGCTGATTGTTGTGACCGGAATTATTACCTATACCGAATATAACAACTACCAAAGAGAGCTAGGGGACGCGATGCAGCGGGCAGAGGTCGGCCCAGGATTTATCAACGGTGCTGCGCCGGATAATAATTTATTTCTGGAGGTATTTAATAATTCTACATATGCTTTTAAGTCTTCCGATATTGATAATCAGTTAAAACGTTTTACACCTTTTGTAGACAAATCGGCGGAAGGCGGTTTGATGTGGGGTTACTCAATAGATGGTCCAATCACCATCGAACATCAGGACTATTATAATGTCACCTATAAAATTACCAGGATGCAGTCCGGTGAACAATTTGAATTCGGCCCGGTTACGCTTCCCGAGAGCTTTTTCCCGACAACGATTGCCGCTTTTTCAAATTACTCTCACGACCGAACCAACGACCTTTACTATCTGCCCGTTTCCGGGCATCCCGATGTGCTTTATGTCGTCTCGCTGGACCGTTACACCTTCCCAAACGGGAAGTGGCAGGAGCACGTAATCAGTGATTTAATCAGCGGGAGTCCGCTAATCATTATATCTGCCGTTGTCTTCGGCTTGCTAATATCCTGGGTGACAACGAAACCTTTGAAAAGAATCACGCGAGCTACCGAGTTGCTAAGCCACTCTGATCTGAACCAAAGGGTGGGAATCAGCTCCGGGGATGAAATCGGGCGGCTGGCACAGTCGTTTAACACTATGGCAGATAGGCTAGAAGAATCCTTCAATGCACAAAAACGATTCGTTTCAGATGCTGCGCATGAATTAAGAACACCCTTGGCTTCTATGAAAACCTCGGTAACCAAGGCGCTAGGTTCCGAAAAGAGAAACGATGATTACCAGAAGCTGCTTAGCTTCTTATCCGGACGCATAGACCACATGGAAATCTTAGTCAACGACCTTTTATTTCTTTCCAGAGTTGATGAAGGCAGGTTCAAGCATGATGAAACCAGGCTGCATATTTCGGCTTTACTAAATGAAGCTGAAGAAGCCTTTAGATATCTACTCGAAGAAAAAGGCATTGGTTTTTCTGTTGAAATAGACCATGAGTTGTATGTCAAAGGTGACCGGAAGCTCATGCTCCAGGTAATATCTAACCTCCTCGATAATGCTGCCAAGAACACGCCCGCAGGCGGCACAGTATCTTTGAGAGCAATCCATAAGAATAAAGAAGTAATCATCACAATAAGTGATACCGGGATTGGTATTCCACCAGAGCACTTGCCACACCTCTTTGAACGATTTTACAAGGCTCTTGACTTATCCGGAGATGGTTATGGATTAGGTCTAGCAATCGTTAAAAGTATCGTGACTTCTACCGGCGGCAATATTTCTGTCCAAAGTGAATCCGGCAAAGGAAGTATTTTTACGATTAAGCTACCCCGATATGACTTAAATTAACCTGCTGCGGTAGATGGCTATCTCGATTGAGTTCAGTTCTCTTCCAGTATGGAAATCATCTTTACGCGCATTTTTTCCACCAGTTCAACCAGCGTCTTTCTTTCCTCGATATCGAGACAAGTCATGACCTGTTCAGCGCGTAAATTTCCCTGTTTCATTTTTTGTATCAGGAAATCGTAGCCCGCCGGCGTCATTTTAATGTAGATGAGCCTTCTGTCCTTCTTCGTATATCCCCGGGATACCCAACCCTCTTTTTCCAGGCTGTTTACGATCTTGGTGATGCCGTCTTTAGAGCGCAGCATCTTCTTGGCCAATTGTGTATGGGTCATCTTGCCGCCCTCGAGGGTCAAGAAGTACATAGCCGGCCCCTGTAATTGGAGGGTGACGGCATCGTCCCTTTTCATGGTTATTTCAAGAAATCTGTGAAGTACGTCTGCAAACTGTGAGCAATACCAGAATTCCGTTCTCAGTATCTGCTCCGCGGCCTCTTTGATTTGGTCTGGCTGCATCTGTTTTTTATTATCGTTCATTTTCATCGTTTTACATGCCTAAAAACAGTCTTTAATTGTCATTGGACATCTAAAACAGGATAAGCATGGACGGGATAATACTCCAGTTTGGAAGTATTTCAAAGATAGCCTATTATAGTCTTTCCTGTCAAGACTCCCTGAACCTATTGTGCCTGGCAAGTCGTCCGCGACGGCACGGGCTGTCCTTCCATACTATGGCTGGCAGGCCATCCGGACCGTTACAGTTAACTGCTTTTGGTGCACCTCCCTTAATAAATAGATTAGATTATTATAATAGCTTGCCGGGCTAAACTCTGATACAGGCTACGAAGTGCCCGTTGCCCACGTCACGCAGCGGCGGCCGGGCCTGGCTGCATTCCGGTATGGCCATATGACAGCGCGGGTGGAAATGGCACCCCGGGGGAGGATTCAC
>JBAZGT010000011.1 GCA_041652735.1 Dehalococcoidales bacterium
TATTGGCAAGAGGAAAAGCCAAGAAAGTAGCCCTCGTCGCCTGCATGAGGCGGCTGCTCACTATCATGAACTCAATTTTAAAACATCAAAGAGCTTGGCAATATGTATAAATTAACACAGTTGCTCTTTAGTAAAGAGACACAGTAGGGGCGGGTTACCAACCCGCCCTGTATTCTGCTCCCCGCCTTTTCCCCTCGTTACTTCCTTGTTACTTGACACTTGTTACTTGCTACCCCTCTACCACTCCCACACCGCGCTCGACCACACCCGGGCAACGGCGCTTTCCAGCACCGCCTGGCGGGGGTCGGGGATATCCAGGAGGGGCGGCAGCACCGGCTTGTCCAGCTTCATCAGCAGCGGGCAGTACTTCTGCGCCATCAATATCGTCTTTTTAGCCCCGCCGTAGACCATGTAGTCCAGCGCTTTCAGGTAGGGCTCGAGCTGCTCGCGGGCGTGGCCGCAGACGCGTATCAGAAACTGCTCTATCTGCTTGTCCCGGTGCCGCTCGAAGCGGTGCGATGACGACCCTCCCTTTCGGTTCCGCCCGTGCACCAGGCCGGTGCCCACCTTGCTGCCGATGATTTTATCCCCCTGGCAAATGCCGATAGCGTAAGCGCCCAGCCGAACCAGCACCACTCCGATGCAATAGTCTTTGGCGAGCTGTGCCCGCAGCGGGGCGGTGTCGATACCGGCCGCCAGTACTTTTTCCGCTACCGGGAATGGCGGCACGATAAGGTACTTTATCGCGTCGCTACGGAAGATAACCGCCCCGGTCGGGGAAGCGGTAGCGATTTCCCCCAGTTCGCCGCTTGTTTCCGGTGCCGCTTGTATCTCCCCGAGCATCACGGCAAGTTCATCCGCGGCAAGAAAGGGCGGTATATAAAGCGTGCGGGACGGCGCGGCCGGAGCCCCCGCTATTCTCTCCAGCAGCTCCAGCGCCCCCCCACGACTTATCATACGTTTTTTCAACATTGGTTCCAAAACCGGTAATCCGCTATGTGCTTTTCCGTCGTCCTCCCTCTCTAGTAAAGAGAAATTGTAGGGGCGGGTTCCCAACCCGCCCTGTATGCTGTTCCCCGCCTTTTCCCCTTGTCATTTCCTTGTTACTTGACACTTGCTACTTGCTACTTGCTACTTATTACCCCCCCCGCGTCACCATCCCCTTTCCTTTCTCCCCTTCCTCTCTTATACTGTTAACTGTCAACTACTAACTGTTAACTACTAACTGTTAACTGTTAACTGTTAACTATCCCTTACCCCCTCTTGACATAAACAAAAAAACAAATGCCCGCTATTTGAAGCTGGCTTACCATAAACTAAAAAACAATTACTTAGCTATAAATCGTACGTGGACCTTAATAAAAAAAATAAAAAAACAATTGCCTAAAATCTCACCACCGTCACCCCGTCGCCGCCCTCGTTGCGCTCCCCGGGACGGAAGGACTTTACCAGCGGGTGTGACTTGACAAACTCCCGCACGATGCTTCTCACCGTGCCCGTGGCATAGCCGTGGATGATGCGCGCTTCCGGCAGGTTGGACTGCGCCGCGTCGCTCAAGTAGCCGTCCAGTATCGGTTCCACTTCATCGGCGCGCTTGCCGCGCAAGTCCAGCTCCATCGGGGCGCGGCGGACGGGTGGGGTCTTTATCGGCGCCGGCACCGTCTTGCCGGACGGCGCTACTTTGACCACGCTGCCCAGCCCCAGCCGCATTTTCGTCCTGCCGGCCTGCACTTCTATTTCCTGGTTCTCCTCGGATATAGCCATGACCGTGGCGGTAAGCCCGGCCTCTTTTACCAGTACGCTGTCTCCCACCTTGATGACGGCGGACTCTTCTTCCGGCGTTTCTCCGGCGGCGGGCTGCCAGGCCACTCCTTGTATCTGCTCCCGCACCCTGGCCAGCGTATTCCTGGCCTGCTCCAGCCCGGCGGCGGACTTTTCCTTGCGCAGGTCGGCGGCCGCCTGCCGTATCTCTTTATGCAGCTCCGCCGCCTCCCGGACGATTTCATCGCGGGCGGACTGCACGGCGCGGCGCTCCTCGGTCTGGAGCCGCTTTATCTCCTTAGCCATCTCCGCGTTGCGGCGGGCCAGCGTCTCCCGCTCGGCGGTCAGGTCGCGTTGCAGGACGGCTATTTTCTGCTTTTCTTCCATCAGGTTGGCCAGCAGGCCTTCCAGTTCCTGGCTGTGTCCGGAAAGCATACTGCGGGCGTCGTTGACTATCTCCGCCGGGATACCCAGCCGGGCGGCGGTAGCTATCGCGTTGCTGCCCCCCGGCAGCCCCACCGTCAGGTGGTAGGTGGGTGTCAGCGTTTTCGGGTCGAACTCCAGCGATGCGTTCTCCATGCCCTGCGTGGTATGGGCGAAGGCTTTTAGGTCGCTGAAATGGGTGGTGGCTACCGTCAGCGCGCCCTGGCCGAGGAAATAGCGCAGTACCGCCCGCGCTAAAGCCGAGCCTTCGGCGGGGTCGGTGCTGGTGCCCAGTTCGTCCAGCAGCACCAGGCTCCGGGGTGTGACCTGGGCGATAATGCGGACGATGTTGCCCATGTGCCAGCTGAAGGTGGATAGCGTCTGCTCGATGCTTTGCTCGTCCCCGATATCGGCGAAAATCCCGTCGAAAAGCGGCAGTTGGCTTTCCCCGGCGGCGGGAATCGGCAGGCCGGACTGCGCCATCAGGCTGAGCAGCCCGATGGTCTTTAGGGTGACCGTCTTGCCCCCGGTATTGGGGCCGGTGATAATCATCGCGGAGTACTCGTTGCCCAGCTCCACGGAAAAGGGCACGGCCTTTTCGCCGAGCAGCGGGTGCCGCGCGTCTATCAGTTTTATAAAGCCTTTCTGTGATTGGCTGCCGTCGGTAATAACCGGCTCCACCGCCCTGGTCCTGGCCGCGTACCTGGCTTTGGCCAGAATCAGGTCGAGCTCGGCGGTCAGTTCCACGCTCCGGGCAATATCTTCGGCGTGGGCGCCCACCTCGGCCGTCAGCAGCCGCAGCACCTTCTCGATTTCATGCCGCTCCTCCACCACCAGTTCCCGTATGGCGTTGCCCAGCCCCACCGTGGCCGTAGGCTCCATGAAAACGGTGGCGCCGGTGTTGGATATATCGTGGACGATGCCGGTCACCTCGTGGCGGTGCTCCATCTTGACCAGGATGACGTAGCGCCCCTCGCGCTCGGTGATGACGTCCTCCTGGAGGATGGTGCCGCTCCGCGGCGACCTCACGATGCCTTCCAGCTTCTCCAGTATCTGCCCGCGTGATTCCCTCAGCCGGGCGCGGATGCTGGCCAGGGCCGGCGAGGCGGTGTCCAGCACTTCTCCGCCTGGGTCGATGCACCCGCCGATGTCTTTTTCTATCTGTTGCAGCTCGGCGATGCCCTCGGCTATCTCCCACAGTAGCGGGAAATCCCCCGCGATGCTCTTGAGGTAGCGCCGCAGATCGTGCAGCGCGGCCAGGGTCTGCTGTATGTCCAGCAGGCTGGACGGGTCGAGGACGCCTTCCAGTGATGCCAGTCTGGCTTTATCGCGGATATCCACCGCCCCGCCGATGGAGAAACCCCGGTCCAGCCTTAAAAGCTCCCGGGCTTCCGCCGTCCGGCGCAGCAGCCGGGAAATTTGTTCATAGTCGTACAGCGGCCGCAGCGCCATCGCCAGCTCCCGGCTGGCGGAAAAAGAGGTATAGCCGGCCAGTATTTCCTTTATCTTGGGGAACTCCAGCATTTCCAGGCTTTTATCGTCCATATCGCGTCCTTAACGTAATTGCCGCTCTATTATATCACACGAACAAATTAATTTTGTCCCCAAAATGAAACGGGGGAGCTAGCCGGGCTCCCCCGTTTCAATATTGTAAAACGGCCGTTGGTTATTTCACGGTTACGTTTATCGTTAAAGTGTAGGTGTCCTGCTCCCCGCCCTCCCACGGTCGACTGTAGCTGAAGGTAATCGTGGTGCTGCCGGCCGCTTTGGCGTCGAACGTCCAGACATCCTTGCCGGGTGCGCCCGCTATACCTTCCTGGGTAGGTTCCACGAACTGGCGCGTGGCTTCCGCGACCTTACTCGTGTCGCCGATTGCCGCCTCGCCCCACTGGTAGCCTGTGCTGGCGTTAGAACCCAGGGTGACCGTTATTATGCCGTGTGGGGAGACCGTTATGTTCTTAACCATGTTGTTTTGTTTAGCGAAGTCGTCGAGCGACAGCTCGATAGTTGTCTTCGTCCCCGCGCCGCACCCCATGACCAGCAAGGGTACCAGCAGTATGGTTATCAGTCCCAGGATGATTGTCTTTTTCATTTCAGTGCCTTTCTATCAATCTTTTTTGTTTGCCATATATTATAACGGAAAGCGGGCTTTCGGGTTAGGGGTAGGGTAAATAAATAAATGTTAAGTATGATATAATATATCCAGATATATCGTCATAGAAATATCCTGAAAATACGTGACACAATATAATCAGATTCAAGCGGGCGGTCTCAGCAGCCTTCCCCGAAAACAGATAATTATCACTTTTGCCGGTGTGCTGCTGGCGATGTTCTTAAGCTCGCTGGACCAGACCATCGTCGGCACGGCCATGCCGCGCATCATCGCCGATCTGGGCGGCTTCACGCAATACACCTGGGTAACCACGGCCTACATCATCACCTCGGCGGTGGCCATCCCCATCACCGGCAAGCTGACCGACATGTACGGGCGCAAGTATTTTTACCTGGGCGGCATCGCCATCTTCGTGCTGGCGTCCGTTGCCTGCGGCTTGAGCAACACCATGGTGCAGATTATCATCTTCCGCGGCGTCCAGGGCATCGGCGGCGGCGTGATGATGGCCAACGCTTTCACCGTCATCGGCGACCTGTTTCCGCCGGCGGTGCGCGGTAAATACCAGGGTATTATGAGCGCCGTTTTCGGCCTTTCCGCGGTTATCGGGCCGACGCTGGGCGGGTATATAACGGACAATCTTTCCTGGCATTGGGTATTTTTCGTGAACGTGCCGCTGGGCCTGCTGGTGATAACGCTTTTTGTTTTCTTCTTTCCGCATATTAAACCGGACAACCTCAAACATACCATCGATTATCCCGGGGTGGCTTGCTTGGTGCTGATGGTGGTGCCGCTGCTCCTGGCACTGACCTGGGGCGGCGTGGAATACCCCTGGGGTTCCGCCATAATCATCGGCCTCTTTGCCGTGTCGGTGGTGGCTTTGGGGCTGTTTCTTCTGGCGGAGCAGCGCGCCAAGGAGCCGCTGATACCGCTTTCTCTATTTCAAAACCGCATCGTGACTATCTCATTTATCATGGTCTTTTTAACATCCATGGGGATGTTCGGCGCTATTACCTTTATCCCGCTCTTTTTCCAGGGCGTGCTGGGCGCCACCGCCACGGCCAGCGGCAATTTTGTGACGCCGATGATGCTGGGGACGGTTACCGGCAGTTTCCTTTCTGGGCAGGCGCTTTCCCGTATAGGGGGGCACTATAAGTTACAGGGGGTTATCGGGGTGGGGATAATGATGGTAGGCATGTTCCTGTTGTCCCGTATGAACATCGATACCACCAACGGGGAGGCCATCAGGAACATGATTATTGCCGGCTTCGGCCTGGGCATCACCATGCCGCTTTACACCATCGCCGTGCAGAACGCCGTACCGTATAAAATACTGGGGGTAGCCACATCATCCACGGCATTTTTCCGCTCTATCGGCGGTTCGGTGGGGCTGGCGATATTCGGGTCGGTCATGAGCAACCGGTTTGCCGCGGAGCTGCTGACACGGGTGCCTCAGGACTTTGTCAACGCCGTCCCGCCTGACCAGTTGAGCACCCTGGCACATAACCCGGAGGCCTTGATGAGCTCTGATGCACAGGCTCAATTGCAAGGCATGGTAAGCCATCTGGGTGATAAAGGCCCTGCCGTTTTACAGCAGGTATTACAGGCGATGCGTGAATCTCTGGCGCTATCCATATCGCATGTTTTCCTCTATTCCTGCGCCGCGGTGGTACTGGCCTTTATCATTAACTTTTTCATCAAGGAAATTCCCCTGCGCACCCATCACGGCGCGGATACCCCTCCCCTCCAGAAAAAGGCCGGGAAATAGCCCTGGGCTTCCGTCTCCCTCCCCCTTTTTTAATAACGCCGGGGACATTACCGTATCTATCAGATAATAGATAATTTTCATCGTCCGCTGAATCAGCTATAATAGGACTATTGCTGATAATATATGAAGGAGTAAGTGTGCCATGACGGACTATGCGGTTCTTAAGAAAAAAGTGGATGAGCTGGCCTGCCGGGTCTGGGATGACGCGGCCATTACCGCCAGGGTAGCAAAGCTTACTAAGGAAGGCATTCCGCGGAAGAAGCTCGACCCCAAGGAAATGAAAGCCCGTAAGGCTGAAATCCTCGACCATGTCCAGTTACTTGCCGAGGAATATAACTATATCTTCAAGAACTGTGCCCAGGGCACGGCGCTGGCTCTGATGGAAGAGTTCGGCTTGGGCAGCATGGAAATTATCAAGGCCCTCACGCCGTTCCCGGGCATCGGGGGGACGGGGGAAATCTGCGGGGGCATTACCGGCAGCCTGATTAACTTCGGGCTTTACTTCGGCAGCGATAACCGCCTGGACTACGAGGCGATGAACAAGACCATCTCGATATCGCAGAAGTTCATGGCTTATTTCGAGGACGCGGTGGGGCATTTATACTGCTCCGACATCATCGAGACGGTCATCCTGGGGCACCACCTCAATCCCGGCGACAGCGAAGAATCCATGATGGCCTTCGCCGGGGAAAAGGGCTTTGAGAAGTGCGGCCTGCCGCCGGGTCTGGGCGTCCGCCTGGCCGCGGGGTTCATTATCGATAGTATGAAATAATTCCTGCGGGGAGTCTTATCCGGGATGTTCTGGCTGGTATTCGTTTTTACGGCAATAGCTGTTTTTTTGGCGCTGATGGTGTACCGCGTGGTCGCCATCGTCAGGATGCCGCTGCATCTGCGCTGGGAGCTGGCCCCGGTCCCCCACGAAAAAGGTAAGGGGAAATACGGCGGCTCTTATTTTGAAGAGTACGAGTGGTGGAAGAAAAAGCGCCGCACATCCCTGGCCGGCCCGGTGGCCTACATGGCAAAGGAGATATTTCTTTTGCAAAGCGTGTGGAAAAACAACCGGGGCTTCTGGCCGTTTTCCTTCGCCCTGCACACCGGCATTTATCTGTTAATCGTTACTGTTTTCTTGCATATCGTCAATGCCTTGTTCATCATTACCGGAGTTACGGGTACCGTTCTGGACGTTTTCCGGAACATCGCCGCGGTGGCGGCGCTGGCGGGGGATATTTTAGGCGCTATCGGGGCGGTGGGACTGATACTCAAACGCTACCTTGACCCCGCGTTCCGCAATTTCACCACCTTCGCCGCCTATTTCCGGCTGGTATTTTTAGGAGCTATTTTTATCAGCGGCGCGGTGGCCTGGTTTGCCGTCAGCGCGCCCATGACGGAAATGAGCGTCTTCGTGAAAAACCTGCTGACTTTAAACGGCGGGACCGCCGCCGTCGCGCCCCTGGCGGCGCACATTATTATTTCCGCTCTATTTATCGTCTACCTGCCGTTTACGGACATGGTGCACTTCGTCACCAAGTTCTTCACCTATCACGCCGTGCGCTGGAATGACGCACCGCAGGATAGCGGCATGGCGGAAAAACTCCGCGGGCTGGCGGCGCAGCCTTTAGGGTGGTCCGCTGACCATATTACCGGGGGCGGGGAGAAAAACTGGGAGGATTTAGCCGTGGAGGATACCGGTGACCGGGAAAAACATTAAACTAACTGATATTTCTCAGGATGCGGCTAAACAGCTCACTACTCTGGAGCTTGACGCTTTATTGCCCCTCCCGCCCCCTTATGACGGGACGCCTGACTTCAAGCCGCTTACCCCGGACCAGCGGGAAAGGCTGGTGGCTAACCTGGACGGCTTTGCCGCGATGGGTCTGCCAAAGCCTAAAACCGCGGAGGAAGAAGATAAATACGTCGCCTTGTTTATTTCCGGACTGAAAAAGCTGTTAAGCCGGGAAAACAACTGGACTTTTCTCCAGCCGCTGCTGCTTTCCCTGGACCACTGCGCCCGCTGCCAGACCTGCTCCGAGGCCTGTCCCGTCTTCACCGCCAGCGGCCGGAACGAGATTTACCGCCCCACCTACCGCGCCGAAATATTCCGCCGGCTTATCGCCAAATACGCCCGTAAAGGCGGCAAGCTGCTCTCCAAAATAAAAGGGGCGGATATCGAGCTTAACTGGGCTACTGTTTCCCGACTCTACGAGCTGGCTTACCGCTGCACGCTTTGCCGCCGCTGTGCCCAGTCCTGCCCGGTCGGCGTGGATAACGCCCTCATCACCCGCGAGCTGCGCAAGCTGTTCAGCCAGGAACTCGGCTGGGCGCCGGAAGAGCTGCACGCTAAAGGCACCGTGCTCCAACTCAAGGTAGGCTCGCCTACCGGCTTGAGATCTAATGTGGCTATCGATAATTTAAAATTCCTGGACGAGGACTTCAGCGAGGCCACCGGCCTGAAGATAGAAACGCCTTGGGATAAAGAGGGCGCGGATATTCTGCTCTTGCACAGCGCCGGGGATATCCTTTCTTTCCCGGAGAGCGTTATGGCTTTTACTGTCCTGTGCAACGCCGCCGGCCTTAGCTGGACGCTTTCTTCCGAGGCGCCGGGGTACGACGGCGTGAATTACGGCCTTTTTTACGATGATGTTCAGCTGGCCAAGATAGCCATCCGGCACGCGCAAATCGCCCGGAAGCTCAAGGTGAAAAAGATCGTGTTGGGGGAGTGCGGGCATGAGCATAAAGCCCTGATGTCCGTGGCCGACCGCCTGCTCACCGGGGACCTGAATATACCCCGGGAAAGTGTGATGACTTTCTTGGAGCATATAGTTTTCAGCGGCAAAATAAAGTTCGACCCGTCAAAAAACAGCTTCCCCGTGACCCTCCACGACCCCTGTAATATCGTCAGGAACCTGGGCATCGTCGAGCCGCAGCGGCGTGTGCTGCGCTATCTCTGCCCGCAGTTCCGGGAAATGACGCCGCACGGCGTGGACAACTATTGCTGCGGCGGGGGTGGGGGCTTGAGCGTCATGTCCGGCGTTAATTTCACGGACTGGAAGGCGGGGGTGGCGGGCCGGCTGAAATTCAAACAGCTCCTGGAGGCTTTTAGCGACCACCCCGGACCGGAAGTCAGCAAATACATCTGCGCCCCCTGTCTCAACTGTAAGCTCCAGTTCCGCGATATATTCAGGTACTACGGGGCGCAGGAGAAGTCCGGCTTTTATTGCGGCGGGCTGGCGGAATTAATCGTTAATGCTATGGTTGATCTGAAAAAACCATATATTGTTTTTGAATAAGCAAATTTACTAAAAGGGGTTTAACGCTATGTCACAAATGGAACTCGCCGGTCAGGTACTGGAAGTTGATGAGCACGGCTTTATGCAGGAGACCGCCAGGTGGACCGAGGAAATCGCCAAAGCTTACGGGGCGCAAGAGAGCGTCACCGAACTTACCGCCGACCACTGGAAAGTCATTAATTATCTGAGAAACTACTACCTTGCCAATGGCATTTGCCCCATGGTGAGAAGGCTGGTCAAGGAAAGCGGCTTTACCCTGAAGCAGCTTTATGACCTTTTCCCGGAAGGCCCGGCCAATTCCGCCTGCAAGTGGGCCGGTGTTCCCAAAGCCACCGGCTGCGTGTAGCTTCCAGGCTGAATCGACTATTTGTTGACGGGCAGGGAAAAGGTAAAGGTGCTCCCGAGCCCGACCCGGCTTTCCACTTTAATCGTCCCGCCGTGGGCTTCTACCAGGCGTTTGGCGATAGTCAGCCCCAGGCCTCTGCCGCCGGTCGCCCGGGCGCGGGACTTGTCCACGCGGTAGAAGCGCTCGAAAATCAGCGCCAGTTCGGCGGCGGGGATGCCTTCCCCGGTATCGGCCACGCTCACGTAAACGGTATCGCCTTCTTCACGGGCGGTTACGGTTATCTTGCCTTCCTGGGGCGTATGCGCCACGGCGTTGTCTAAAAGGTTATAAAGCACCTGTTTGATACGGTGGCTGTCTATATTGACCGGAGAAACGCTTTCCGGCAGTTCGGTCGCCAGGGATAAGCCTTTGGCGGCGGCTTTGGGCTGGATGGCGGTGACCGTTTCCCGGATAAGCCGCGCAATATCCTCCGGCTGCGCGTCTATCTTAAGCTCGCCGGCATCGAACAGGCTCAATTCCTGCAAATCTTCCACCAGGTGGGCAAGTGTGGCGGCTTCCTCGTTAAGGGAATGAATCGTGGCTTCATCCGGCTGTATCACGCCGTCGCTGATGGCTTCCAGGTAACCCTTGAGGTTGGAGAGTGGTGTCCTTAGCTCGTGGGCGACATCCGCCACCATGTTCTGCCGCAGGCGCTGGTTATTTTCCAACCTTTCCGCCATGGAGTTGAAAGAGCGCGCCAGCTCGCCCATCTCTCCCTTGCCTTCAGGGTCGACCCGGCGGGAAAAATCACCCTGCCCGAACTGGCGGGTGGCTTTGGTCAGGTCCCTAACCGGCGCCAGGATGCGGCGCGATAGCAGGAAAGTGAGTAATATGGCGGTCGCGCCGGCCAGCAGGCCGCCCAGGATATAGTTCCCGCCTATAGAGTTGTAGGTAAGCTGGAGCGCCGTCTTGTTCACGTCCACCAGTTCTCCGTGAGTGATATACAGCGTGCCGACGATGCTGACCTTGGCTATCGCCCCGAAGCCCGACCCCATTTGTGAGGGAATCAGGGTAATAAAAGTGTTACCCGAAAGGGCTAAAGAGACGGTGTCGGTCTGGTCCGTGGTTCCATCAGGGTAGCTGGAGTCCAGTAGTTCGGCGGCGGAATCCGCTACCACGATGCCGTTGTTATCGGTCAGGATAATCCGCCGTCCGTACACAATGCCCCATTGCTCCACCACGGACTGGACGCCGTCCCAGGAACCGTTAAGCTGGTAGTAACGGGAAAGCTCGGACTGCACGCGCCTGTCCTGGATAACCTGCACGCTTTCACCCAGGCGCTCGCTCATCTCTCTGATTTCGTTGCGGGTGGTCTGGTAGGTGAAAAAGAACACGGAGCCGAAGATGATGATAATTACCAGCGCGAAGGAACCCAGGATGCGGACGTTAAGATTGTGAATCACCGTTGTTCTCCAGGAGCTTGTAGCCGGCCCCATAGATGGTCTTGATATATTTGGGGTGATGGGGGTCTGGCTCCAGTTTGCGGCGCAGCTTGAGGATATGCACGTCTATGGTGCGGTCGAAGCTGTCGAAGTCGTGCCCGAGGGCGTTTTCTATAATCTGTGCCCGGCTGAACACCCGCCCCGGCTCTTTTATCAGGGCGCCCAGCACTTTGAACTCGATGGGGCTGAGGTTGAGGGGTTTGCCCTCCAGGAATGCCTCGTGTTTCATGAAATTGACGGTAAGCGCGCCGTGCTCTATCTTCTCCGGGCCCCGCTCACCGGGCAGGCGGCGCAGCACCGCCCGCACCCTGGCCGCCAGCTCTCGGGGGCTGAAAGGCTTGGTCACGTAATCATCGGCCCCCAGGTTCAGCCCGGTCAGGCGATCGTCATCGGTGGTCAGCGCCGTGAGCATGATAATGGGTACCTCGGACTCGGAACGCAGCGTGCGGCAGACCTCGAAGCCGTTGATGCCGGGCAGCATCAAGTCAAGGACGATAAGGTCGGGGCGGTTTTCCCGGGCGATGCGCAGGGCATCGTTGCCGTTATAGGCGGTGAGGACGCGGTAGCCGTCCCTGTTCAGGTACAGCTTGACCAGTTCCACCGTTTTTACATCATCGTCAACCACCAGTACCTTTTTTCCGGACATCGCTGCTACCCCGCTTGCCAGTATTTCCATTCATGTTATAACACAATTGTTAATAAAATGTGAAAAGGAGGGGAAATATTTCCCCTCCTTCAGGATTAACTGGTATTTAGCGGGCGGCGTCCGGTCCGGAACAGCGTTTAATCTGTATTTAGTGCGCCATTAAGTGCGCCGCGGAGGCCGAACATGCCGTTCATCTTAATCTTACCGTGGAATTGCAGGCCGGTTCCGGGGGTGATGGGTACATCCGGTCTGGCATCCAGCCAGGCCTTGAACTCGTCCGCCTGCGCCTGGGTGATTTTACCGTTTTCCACCATTTTGTCCAGGTAGTTGTCGATGGCCGTGTTGCATGTTTCCTGCCCGGCCTGTTTGAAAGCGTTCAGCAGTTCCTCCGTGTCTATGGTCACGCCGGTATTCTGCTTGTAGATTTCGACGACTTTATCCAGCAGGTTGGACAGGCGGGTGTTGTTGTCGGTCTGGACTGTTGCTGTACCTTGGCCGTTATCCTGCGCGATGGCGATACCGCCCAGCGTGCCGCCCAGGACGGCCGCCACCAGCAGCCCCACCAGCAGGAATTTCTTGCTTATATGCATCCGCATCATCTCCTTTCCGTGTACTTTGATATCAGCATAACAGAAGAATGTTAAAATCCGGTTAATGCGGCGGGGTAAACCAAAGCCCGGCTTTAGGAGATATAGGTCACATACACGTTACGTATCTGGTAATATGATGTGATAAGATGGCAATACGGGAGTATTTATTTCTGGAAATTTAGTTATGACGGAAAATAACGACAAGACACAGCAGACCACCATCCGTGTTACCGGGATGACCTGTGCCACCTGCGCCGCCACCGTGGAAAAAACCTTGGCGGAGACCGAGGGCGTGGCCCGGGCCCGGGTAAACTTTGCTTCGGAAAAGGTCACCGTGGCCTACGACCCGGACAAGGTCGACCTGAAAAAAATAGAAAACGTTATCTCGGAGGCCGGCTACGGCATCGCCGTGCAGAAGTCCATCTTCCCGGTCAGCGGCATGACCTGCGCTTCCTGCGTGGCGCGGGTGGAAGAAGCGTTGAGAAGTGTGCCGGGCGTGGTTTCGGCCAGTGTCAACCTGGCGTCGGAGAAAGCCACCGTGGAGTATCTGGAAAGCACGTCCGTCTCTGACCTGCGCCGGGCGGTGAAAGACGCCGGCTATGAGCTGGGCTCGGAAGCGGAAACCCTGGAAGACGTTTCCGCCGCGTCCTCCCGCGAGATTAAAAAAGTCCGTGACCGGTTTATCTTTGCCGTAGTGCTGGCGGCGGCCATCATGGTGCTTATGTGGACGCCGGAGTTCGCCGGTCTGAAGTGGGTATTGTGGGCGTTGGCCACGCCGGTACAGTTCTGGGCTGGCCTGCGTTTTTATAAAGGAGCGTGGGGCGCGCTGAAACACCGCCGCGCGGACATGAACACCCTGATAGCGGTAGGCACCTCGGCGGCTTATCTTTACAGCGTGGTGGCGGTGCTTTTCCCGTCAGCGCTGACCATCGGCGGCAAAGCGCCGGATTTGTATTTTGACACCTCGGCGATGATTATCGCCCTGATTCTGCTTGGCCGTTATCTGGAAGCCAGTGCCAGGGGCAGGACGTCCGACGCTATCAAGAAACTCATCGGTTTGCAGCCGCGTACGGCGCTGGTGCGGCGCGACGGTAATGAAATGGAAATCTCCGTCGAGGACGTGCAGGTAGGCGACCTGGTGCTGGTGCGGCCCGGCGAAAGGGTCCCCGTGGACGGTATTGTCCGCCAGGGCAGCCCCGCCCTGGACGAGTCCATGGTCACCGGAGAAAGCCTGCCGGTGGAAAAGAAAGAGGGGGACGAGGTCATCGGGGCCACTATCAACAAAACGGGCAGCTTCCAGTTTGCGGCCACGCGGGTGGGCAAGGACACCACCCTGGCGCGCATCGTGCGGCTGGTGGAAGAAGCCCAGGGCAGTAAAGCGCCCATCCAGCGGCTGGCGGATGTTATCGCCGGCTATTTCGTGCCGGCGGTTATCGCTATCGCGGTTATTACCTTTATCATCTGGTATTTTACCGGCCCCACCCCGGCTTTGACCTACGCTTTCCTTAATTTCATCGCCGTCCTCATTATTGCCTGCCCCTGCGCCCTGGGGCTGGCTACTCCCACTGCCATTATGGTGGGGACGGGTAAGGGGGCGGAAAACGGCATTCTCATCCGCAGCGCCGGCGCCCTGGAGAAATTTTACAAGGTAAATACCCTGCTGTTGGACAAGACCGGCACGCTGACCGAGGGCAAGCCGGAGGTGACGGACATTATCCCCACCCCGCCTTTCACCGAGGATGAAGTCCTTAGGCTGGCGGCGGCGGTGGAGCACGATTCCGAGCACCCGCTGGCGGAAGCGGTGGTGAAAAAAGCGGGGGAAAAGGAATTACAATTAGCCCCCACCACCAAATTCCAGGCTATTCCGGGTTACGGGGCGGAGGCGGTGGTGGAGAAAAAGACATTATTATTAGGTAATCTAGCCCTGATGCAGGACCAGCAGGTATCTTTAGGCAAACTGGAAGAACAGGCCGCCGCGCTCTGGAGCGACGGCAAAACGGTCATATTTCTGGCGGTGAATGGTGAAGGAGCGGGACTGATTGCGCTGGCGGACACGCTTAAATCTAACGCCATGGCGGTGGTTGCCGAGCTGCGCCGCCTGGGTATCGAGGTGGGTATGGTCACCGGCGATAACCGCCGCGCCGCCGAGTCTATCGCCCGGGAGGCGGGTATTACTAAAGTGCTGGCGGAGGTCCTGCCGGAGCACAAGGCGGCGGAGGTCAGGAAGCTCCAGGACGAGGGCAAAATCGTGGCGATGGTGGGTGACGGCATTAACGATGCCCCGGCCCTGGCCCAGGCGGATATCGGCATCGCTATCGGCACCGGCACGGATGTCGCTATGGAGACCGGGGACATTACCCTGATTAGCGGGGATTTGAGCGGCGTGGCTACCGCCGTTTCCCTGAGCCGCCGCACTATGCGGACCATCAAGCAGAACCTGTTCTGGGCTTTCGCCTATAACGTTGTCCTGATTCCGGTGGCGGCGGGGGTGCTTTATACCGCTTTTCACGTCTCCGGCGTGCCGTCCGGGCTGCGGTGGCTCCTGGGCGACTACGGATTTCTCAATCCCATCATGGCGGCGGCGGCCATGGCGGCTAGCTCTATTACGGTGGTTTCCAACTCCCTGCGCTTGCGGAGTTTCAGACCTTATAAAACAGAAGCGATAACTGCGGGAGGTAATGGTATGGCAATCGACCCGGTATGCAAAATGACGGTGGAAGAAAAGACGGCGGCGGCCGTGTCCGACTACAAAGGCAAGAAATACTACTTCTGCGCCGTGGGTTGCAAGAAAGCCTTTGATAAAGACCCGGAAAAGTACCTGAAAAAGTAAGCGGGGTTTTCCCCGGTAAAAAGCACCCCGCTCATGGTGAGTTTATCGAACCATGAGGGCTAGATAAGTTTTTAGATGTTCCTTATCCTTCGACAAGCTCAGGATGAGCGGGGTTTTGTGTTTTTATAATCTGTCATCCTGAGGAGCGAAACGACGAAGGATCCGCTTCCATTCGGTCGGGTACGGATTCTTCGCGTTGCTCAGAATGACAGATTCAAGTTAAATCACGTGCTCGTCGGAGAGCTTGTTGATTTCCTCTTCCGTGTACCCCAGCATCCCGGCCAGGATTTCCTGGTTGTTCTCCCCCAGGTACGGGGCGGGGTAGTCTATCCTCCCGGGCGTCTTGGAGAACTTGAACAGGGAGCCGGGCACTTTCACTTTGCCGGAGACCGGCTGGTCCACCTCGATAATCATGTTCCGGCTTAAAAGGTGCGGGTCGTTGCAGACTTCGTCGAAAGACGGCAGCCTGGTGCAGGGCACGTCGGCATTTTTCAGCAGTTCGGTTATTTCCTGTGCCGTCCTGGTTTTTGCCCAGCCCCCGATGACGTCGTCGATTTCCTGGCGGTGCTGGAAGCGCTCGTTCTGGTTGGCGCCCAGCGGCGTGTTTATCAAATCTTCCCGCCCGATGGCCGTATAGAGCCGGTGCACCTGGGAAAGCACCCCGGCGTTGATATAGACCCGTTGTCCGTCTTTGGTGGGGTAGAGGTTGCAGGGAATCATGGCGGCATGTCCGTTGCCCAGCCGCGGCGGGATTTGATGGTTCAGCCAGTAATACGGCGCGTATTCTACGGAGGTCATCTGCCAGATGCAGTCCTGCATGGAAATGTCTATCGCCTGTCCCTCCCCCGTCCTCTGGCGGTGGAATAGCGCGGATACTATGGAGAGCGCGGTAAAAAACCCGGAAGAAAAATCCGCGATGGAAACTCCGCAGCGGGTGGGGTTGTCCGGGAAGCCGGTAACGCAGGTCATGCCGCCCATCGCTTGGGCTACCGGGTCGAACCCGGGGTAATCGCGCCGCGGGCCGGTCTGACCGTAAGCGGATATCGAGGCGTAAATCAGGTTGGGATTTTCCGCGCATATTTCTTTGCTGCTTAATCCCAGTTTGTCCATCGTCCCGGGACTGAAATTCTCCACCAGGACGTCCATGCCCTTAATCAGCTTTTTTACGATATTGCGGCCTTTTTCCGTCTTTAAGTCCACGGTCAGGCTTTTCTTGCCGCGGTTCAGGATGATAAACGGCCCGCCCTCGTTGCCCTCGGTGTGAGGGATATCATAACGTATCAGGTCGCCGGACTCCGGTCTTTCCACCTTGATAATTTCCGCCCCAAGGTCTTTCAGCAGTAATGTACAGTACGGACCGGAATATACCTGGGTGAAATCTATAACCTTGATACCTTCCAGAATGCTGGCCATGTGCACCTCCTCGAGTGCGGCGGGATTGGATTTTCCGGGGCGCGCGCCCTTTTTTAGCTAAGTAATTATACCATTTACACTATTTCATTAACAGGGTGGATGGGGGGAACAATCACGGCGGATTGCCTGAGCAGTAATTTTTTATAGTCGAATTTGTTTGACACCAGATACGGGCGGGATATAGTATATGGGGCAACACGCGTAAAAATTTCAATAAGATAATCAATTTATTTCATAACTATTATATGACTTTATACAGCAGGAGGACAGGTTATGGCCAAAGGCAAATACGATAAATACTTTATTAGGGACAGCCCCTGGAAGCAGTTCAAATTCGTCATGGGCCCCATTATCCAGCGCATGGATACCAAAACTGTCCAGGGGAGCAATTTCTACTTCATTCACTGGGTGCTGCCACATGAAGAGCCGCGCATGAAAGTAGGGCATCCTCCCCACCTCCACTCTGAGGCGGAGCTGCTCATACACATCGGCACTGACCCCAATAACCCGGATGACCTCGGGGCGGAAGTAGAGCTGTACATGGGGCCGGAGCTGGAAAGGCACGTTATCACGGAGACCACCGTGGTCTTTATCCCTCCGAATTTCATCCACGCCCCCTGGAATCCCCTCAAGACCCACCGCCCCTGGATATTCATTGAAATCAACCAGGGCCTGCAGCACACGGAAAAATTCTATCCCCAGCTTTTGACCCGGCAGCACCGCGACCAGTTGGACTGGAATTTCTGGCACGATGACGCCATGAGCGTGGGCTATCCCAACATGGTAAAGCCGGAGGGCTGGAAGTTTGAGGGCAGGAGGTAATATGCCTTATAAAATCAATACCAAAAAGTGCCTCAAGTGCGGGCTTTGCGTCACGGAATGTCCGGAGAAAGCTATCGTTTACGATAATAAGGTAACGGAAAGCGACGGCCTCATCCTCTATACCACCCGCATCGACCCCCGGAAGTGCACGGACTGCGGAACCTGCGTTTCCTTCGAGTGGTGGTGCCCGGCCAAGGCCATCGGTAAGGCTTAATGCTTCAGGTGGCGACGGATAGAGATAGCTTTAAGAAAGGAGTGTAGCGGTCATGGCTAAAACCAAATACGGACACCTGATAAAGGAGTTTTCTTTCAAGGATTACGGGCCGGGACTGTGCCGGCAGGGCACGGAAATGAACGGCGCGTACCTCGGCTATGATGTGAACATCCAGTACGGCGCTTACTGGGCGGCGGGGAAAATGGGCAAGCCGCCGTTCCAGGCCGAGGTGCATGATTTCGACCAGGTGATGATATGGATGGGACTGGACACTTACGATATGGGCTACCTGGGCGCGGAGGTGGAGCTGAACATGGGCGGGGAAAAAGAGACCCACATGATAACCACCGCCACGGCGGTAGCCGTGCCTAAAGGTACCCCCCATTTCCCCGCCTCCATCGGGCGCATGGATGACAGGTTTATCTACATGACCGTTTCCCTGGCGCCGGAGCTTACCGCTAAAACGTTTAAGCTCGATGATAAGCCGGGCAAACAGGCGGACTTCATGCGCGCTAAATACCGGGAAAACGTCCAGCACCTGGCTTTCACCCGCAACGGCCCCTGGCACTATGGCCCGCTCAACCCGGACACCCACGGCGGCGCTATCACCGATATTCACGGCCAGGACTTCGAGTTTCACATGTCCTATGAAAGCATGAACAAGGCGCCGTACCGTTTCGGGCCGGTGCCGGATAAACCCCACGTCCACCCCTATACCGAGTTCCTGCTCTTCCTGGGCGCCGACCCCTCTGATTTGAGCGATTTCCCCGCCGAGTGCGAGATGTACATGGGCAAGGAAATGGAAAAACACGTTATCACTAAACCCTCGGTGGCCATACAGCCGGCTGGTCATGCCCACTGCCCGCTGATCGTTAACAAGCAGGACGCGCCCTGGATTTTCTGCGTCGTCCGTCCCTGGGGGCACACCGGCAAGGGTAAAGACGATTACGTTAAATAGCAGGTTAATGTTGACATAAAGTAGGGAAGGAGATTTGCACCGTGGCAAAAACGAAGTACGGACATTTAATCAAAAAGCTGGCTTATAAAGAGATACCCGGCGGCGGCAAGGGCAAGCCGGAGTACATCACCTGGCCCAAAGGCTCCGACCTCGAAGGCATGAACATGAGCTTTATCTGGAGCTACCACCGCAAGCCGGGCCGCTGGGGCGCGGGCGGTGAGTTCGGGCATGTCCATCCCTATGGGGAGATATTCGTCTTTACCGGGCTGGACTACGAGAACCCCAATTCCCTGGGCGCGGAAGTGGAGCTGGCTATCGGCAACAAGCAGGAAGACCATATTATCGCCGCCCCGTCTTTCGTCGTCATCCCCGCCGGCGTGGCCCATCTGCCCATGACCACTAAAAAAGTAACCAGGCCCTTCGGCTTCCTGGCTATTTCCATGAGCGGCCAGGACAAGACCACCGAGCTCACCAAGCGGGATAAAGCCTTCATTCTCGCCAACGAATGCGGGGACATGATTACCCGCTTGGAAATGCGGGATATGAAACGCCAGAAAGGCGGCAACGCGGACCACTTTGCCTTCTGGAATGGCAAGAAACACGATGGCTTCCTGCTGAATTTCACCTGGGCTTTCCACAACGGCACCGGCGCCTGGCACGAAAACGACCCGCACGTCCATCCCAATGATGAAGCTCTGGTCTTCGTGGGGCTGGACCCGGACAACCCCGATTACCTCGGGGCGGAGATTGAGTTCCAGATGGGGGAGGAGCGGGAAGTGCACGTTTTCGATACACCCTCGGTGGTTATTGCCCCCAAGGGACTGGTTCACTGCCCGCTAATCACGCGGAAGGTGGAAAAACCCTACGCTTTCACCGCCATTTGCCTTGCCCACGAGCATGAAACCACCTGGCTCGGCGGTGATAAACCGGTTAAAGGCAAGTAAAAGAAATACCCGGTAAAAACCATGCCCCCCGCCAAAAACGGGGGGCTTTTATTAGCAGACCGTTTCTCTCTGCCGGTAATACCCCTGCCGGAGTTTGGTGTCCGCCTGCTGTTTCAGGGATGGTAAAGTCATATTACACAACGGAAAACTATTCGTTTTCTGCCGGGTGGGTACTCTGCCCGAACGTTATCGGCCAGATTTTGCCGTCGCCGGGCTTGGTGCGCCAGTGTTCGTTGGTCAGTGTCTCTTTTTTGGCGGTGATGCCGGCCAGTGATTGGGTCTTGATATACCCCAGGCACACCGCTTTTACGGCGGTGGAGCAAAACTGGGTGCCGGCGTATTTGCCCAGCTCCCGTATGGCGTCTTTAGGGCTGGAGGCGGCGCGGTAGGAGTGTTTTACCGTCATGCTGTCGAAGGCGTCCGCCACGGAAATCAGCCTCGCGCCGATGGGGATGGTCTCTCCCTTGAGCCCGCAGGGATAGCCCTTGCCGTCGTATCTTTCGTGGTGGTAGAGAATAAGCTTGCCCACCTCGTTCAGCGACGGTATGCCCCGGAGCAGGTTGTAGCCGATTACCGAATGCTTGCGGATAGCGTTCCAGTCTTCCTTGGTCAGCGCCTCGCGTTTTTTCAGGATGGAGGCGGGCACGCCGAGCAGGCCGATGTCATGCAGGATGGAGCCGTATTCGATGGTCTCCTGCTCCTCCGGCGGGAGGTTAAGCTGTCCCGCGCCGATGAGGGCGTACTTGGCTACCCGGATGGAGTGCTTGCTTTCCGTGGTCTCCCGGGAATCGGCCAGGGATACCAGCTTCTGCACCGTCCTCTTGTAGGAATAGAGCAGGTTTTCGTTGGCCCGGGCGTTGGCGATAGTCAGAGCGTGGCCGTTGGCCAGCCCCGTCAGCGTCTCCAGGTCCTGTTCGTTAAAGTCGTTCCCGTCGAGGCGGTTGAGCGCTTCCACTACCCCGATAACCGCCCCCCGGAAAATCAGCGGCGCGCAAATCACTGACCTGGCCACGATGCCGGGCACTTCATCCTTGCACTGGCTGAAACGCGCGTCCTGGGCTACGTTTTTGACCAGCAGCGGCTGGGGATGCTGTAATACCGTCCCGGCAATGCCCAGCTCTTTGACCGTCTCCACCTGGATGAACTGTTTACCCAGCGGACAGTCCGTAAACTGGTTGATAACGGCGTTGTTTTCCTCGTCCCGGCAGAGTATGGTGGCGGCGGCAGCGTTCAGGGCGTAGCGGGTCATCTCGTTGATGGTGGCGATGACCGGCATCCGCTGTTTGACCGGCAGGATGTTCTGGCAGATATTTTCCAGCAGGTTGAGTCGCGCCTTGCTGGTTTCCGTTTTTTGCCCGGCACAAGACCCGGCGGTATGGATTTTCCGTATCAACCTCTTCGAGGTTGTTTTCAGCATGATATTTTGTCCGCCATTCTGATTTACCTGATAGCTATATTTTGGGAATAACCCGGTAAACAAACCATAAACAATCGCCTTGAAAAAGGAAATTACCCGTAAATATAACGTAGGCGGTACGCCAGAGACCGGAATCTTTGTCCCCGTTGCCTGTAACCGCTCTACTTTCCGGTCACTTCTGCTATAATAAAATCGTGTCCGGTGAAATAGCGCTGTATATCCACGTTCCATTTTGCTGCCGCAAGTGCCGCTACTGCTCCTTTGTCTCTTATGCCGGCCGCGGGGTTGATATGCCGTTATACCTGCGAGCCCTGGCCGCTGAGATGAAACAGCGGGCCGGTGGTGAACGCGTCCGCACTATCTACCTGGGCGGCGGCACGCCCAGCCTGCTGCCCGCGGACGCTATCGGTGGGGTTCTCTCTTTAGTCGATACGTTATTTACCGTGGATAAAGACGCCGAGATATCCATGGAAGCTAACCCGGGCACGGTGGACGGGGCGTATCTCGCGACTGTCCGGCGACTGGGCATAAACAGGTTGAGCCTCGGCGTCCAGAGCTTTAGCGATGCCGAGCTGACGCTGCTGGGGCGCATTCACACGGCGGCGCAGGCTGTGGAGGCGGTGCGCTTGGCCCGGGACGCCGGGTTTGCCAATATTAACCTCGACCTTATTTACGGGCTGCCCGGCCAGGCTTTGGCGGACTGGCGTCGTTCGCTGGAGGCGGCTTTAGCCCTGGCGCCGGAACACCTTTCCCTCTACGCCCTGACGTTGGATGAGGATACACCGCTGTTCAGGGAGATACAGGAAGGCCGTCTGCCGGAAATTGACCCTGACCTTGCCGCTGAACAGTATGAGCTGGCGGAAGACTTGCTTTCGGCTGACGGCTATGACCATTATGAGATTTCCAACTGGGCGCGGCCGGGCCGGGCCTGCCGCCATAACCTTGTTTACTGGAATAATGAACCTTACCTTGGCGTTGGAGTAGCGGCTCATTCGTGCCTGGACGGTCGCCGCTTTGCCAATGACGTCAGCCTGGACGGCTATTTACAGGCCTTTTCCGGGCACGCCTTGCCGACCTCCGCCCTGGATGAAGAGATTACCCCCGCTCTGGAGCTTGCCGAGTCCGCTATCCTCGGCCTGCGCCTGGGGCAGGGCCTGGACCTGGCCAGCCTGCGGCGCCGCTTCGGCGTGGATGTGGTGTCCCTCTACCGGGAGCCGATAGCGGAGATGACCGCCGCCGGCCTGCTGGAGCGTTACGATGGGCGCCTCCGCCTCACCCGCCGCGGCCGCCTCCTGAGCAACGAAGTTTTCTGGCGTTTGTTGCCGGATTAAGTAAAGAGAAGGATAAATATGGAACAGGCGCTGACCCGTAACTTTTGTATTATCGCCCATATCGACCACGGTAAATCCACCCTGGCCGACCGTCTTATCGAGCTGACCGGCACCCTGCGCCATGAGGAAATCGGCGAGCAGGTGATGGACAGCATGGAGCTGGAGCGCGAGCGCGGCATCACCATCAAGGCCAAGGCCATCCGCCTGAGCTATAAAGCCGCCGACGGTAAAACCTACCGTCTCAACCTGGTGGACACCCCCGGCCACGTGGACTTTTCCTATGAGGTTTCGCGGACGCTGGTGGCCTGCGAGGGCGCCGTGCTGGTCATTGACGCCACCCAGGGCATCCAGTCCCAGACGCTTTCCAATACCTACCTGGCTATGGAGCATAACCTGGAGGTTATCCCCGTCATCAACAAGATTGATTTGCAGGGCAGCGAGCCTGACCGCGTCATGGCGGAGATAGAAAGCGTGCTCGGCTATAAAGCGGCGGACGTGCTGCTGATGAGCGCTAAGACGGGCCAGGGCGTGCCCCCTTTGCTGGAGTCTATCGTCCACCTTATCCCCCCGCCCCGCGGCGAAGCCGCTAGTCCTCTCCGCGCGTTGATCTTCGATTCGCGTTATGACGCTTACAAGGGAGTAATCGCCTACCTGCGCGTGGTGGACGGGCGCGTTGTAAAAGGCGATCGCCTGCGCCTGATGAGCAACGGCACGGAGATAGAGGTGCTGGAGGTGGGCTATTTTGCCCCGCAGCCCGTCCCCACGGATGAGCTGTCCGCCGGGGACGTGGGCTATATCGCCACCGGTTTGAAAAGCGTGGTGGAGTGCCGCGTCGGGGATACCGTCACCGGAGTGCATAGTGAGGTGTCCGGGCCGCTGATAGGCTACCACCCCCCCAAGCCGATGGTCTTTGCCGGCATCTATACCACCCAGGCGGAGGAGTTTAAGGAGCTCCGTGAGGCCATTGAAAAGCTCAACCTCAACGATGCCTCCCTCACCTACGAGCCGGAGTCCAGCCCGGTGCTGGGTTACGGTTTCCGCTGCGGCTTTCTCGGCCTGCTGCATCTGGACATCGTGCGGGAGCGCCTGGAGCGTGAGTTCGGCCTCTCTCTGGTGGTTACCGCCCCCGGCGTCACCTTCAATATCACCAAAACCGGCGGCCAGGTGATAACCATCAATAACCCGGATGACTTCCCTGACCCGTCCCAGATTGAGAAGATAGAAGAGCCCTGGGTAAAAATTTCCATTATCACCCCGTCCAGCTTCATCGGTGCCCTGATGGAGCTTTTAGCGGAGTCCGAGGGGGTCTATAAGCACACGGAGTATTTGGGCATGAACCAGTCGGTGGGCGAGCTTGGCCAGCGCGTCCGCCTGGAGTATGAAATGCCTTTACGCTGTATGTTGACCGTGTTCTATGACCAGATGAAAAGCCGCAGTCGCGGCTATGCCTCCCTGGACTATGAGTTCATCGGTTTCCGGGAAGGCGAACTGGTCAAGCTGGATGTCCTCGTCAATGAAGTCCCCGTGGACGCTTTCAGCCGCATCATCCCCCCGGGAAAGGCCCAGGAGGTGGGCCGCGCTCTGGTGAACAAGCTGCGGCAGGTCATCCCCCGCCAGCTTTTCAAAGTCCCTATCCAGGCCGCTGTCGGCAGCCGCATCGTGGCCCGCCAGGATGTCGCCGCCGTGCGCAAGGACGTCCTGGCCAAGTGCTACGGCGGTGATATCACCCGCAAGCGCAAGCTGCTGGAAAAGCAGAAAGAGGGCAAGAAGAAGATGAAGCAGATTGGCCGCGTCGAGGTGCCCAAGGAAGCCTTCCTGGATGTCCTCAAGATCGGCTAGGCCTGCGCTAAATCTGTTTCCGCCACCATACCAGCGCCCACTGTGACTTTCCTTCGTGGGTAAACGGCAGGGAGTCCTTCTGCTCGGCGAATATCTTCTCCAGGAATGTCCTCAGCTTGGTTTGTTCCTCGGGCGTAAACGGGTCGGTGCGCCACTGCAAATCGTGCATCGCCTCTTCCACGCTGGGGAACTGGACCTTTACCTTGGAATAGAGAATCTCCAGGTTGGCATTCACCCCCATCTGGAAAAGCATGTTCAGGATGTAGATGTAAGGCGGGTGCTTTTTCTTTTCCCGGCCTATCACCCGGTACACTTCCCAGTCGAAGGGGAGGTGGATAACGGGGAAGGTGATGTAGAAGGCCTGCCGGGCGATGTTAATGATGCTGGCCAGCCCCTCCTTCATATTCCCGGCCATCATGGAACGGGAAGCCACCACCACGTCGTGTTGCTCCAGCCGCCCCCCGGTGAAGGCGTCCTGCCAGGATACGTTCAGCGGCTGGATATTGTCCAGCCCGGCTTTCCCGGCGTTGGCCATCAGGTTTTTTATCATTTCCGTGGAGATATCCAGCCCGGTAACGCTCTTTGCTTGCTGCGCCAGGGGGATAGCCAGGGTGCCAGGCCCGCAGCCTATGTCCAGCACCGTCCATTCCGGCTTCACCTCTATGTGGTCGATCATCTTGGAGATATAGTCGTCTTTATCCCGCGGCTCGCCTTCCCTGACGCGGTTAATCCTTTTGGTAAAGCTGTCCGCGCGCCTGTCCCACAGTTCCTTGGTGGCCATCTGGTCTTTAAAGTGAGAACGCCCGGACTCTTCCTGCCACATTTCATTCCAGTCGATGTTATTGAAGTCCATATCTGTCTCCGGAGTTCGTTATTTTTTTACTTCGCGGTAGTAGCTTGCGCCGGCGCAGGCGCGGCAAAGTGTTTTGCCCCCCTTCTTTACCTCCCGCCCGTCCATGATTCTCTCCCCGCAGGTGGCGCACTCGGCTTTGGTCACCGGCAGACCCGGTCTGTCCGTCTCCGGTATGTCCACCGTCACTTCCTGTAGCGTCACCAGCTCGCTGTCCGGCATCCCGGCCAGTTTTTTCAGCGTTTCTTCTATGGTGTCCTCGTTGCTGAAGGTCTCTTTCACCGTGCCCCGCACCGCCCGCCCCGTATCCAGGTTGACGAAGGTGGCGGCGAATTTGCCGTAGTCCATGTGCTTCAAAGATCGGCGCCCCAGGGAGCAGCCGGTAACCATCTGGACGGCGTCCGTCATGCAGCGGTCTATCTCCGTGTAAACGATAAGGCTCTTGGTTTTTACCCCCGCCGTCAGTCCCAGCTCCCGCATGGCCGCCAGGGATATCCTCGTCCCCAGGGCGATGCCGGCGCAGATATGCCCGTGGAAGTCCCCCGCTTTCTTGAGGAAAATATCGAATTCGCTCATGTCGCCTCCTGTGTGGATGATGTTTTTATTTCTGTCGCCGGGCTGCATTCCCCGATTGGCACGCATATCTTGCGGTTCACCCCGGTATCGACATTGATTACCTTTACCTTGATATTGTAAACCTTTTCCAGGTTGCTGTCCGTAATCACTCCGTCCGGCGTGCCCAGGGCGATGAACTCGCCCTGCTTCATTAGCGCTACCTTGCTGGATACCAGGAAGGCGTGGTCTGGGAAGTGGGAGGTCATGATGATGGGTAGCCCGGTGCGCGCCAGCCGCCCCACGATGTTCAGCAGCCTTATCTGGTTGCCGAAGTCCAGGTGGGAGGTGGGCTCGTCCAGCAGGAGCAATGAGGGGTTCTGCGTCAGCACCCTGGCGAAGATGACCAGCTGCCTCTCGCCGCCGCTGATCTGGGTATAGGGCTTGTCCCGCAGATTGAATATGCCCATGGTCTCCAGCGACTCCTCGGCGATTTTCACGTCCTCCGGCTTCGGCGATTCCAACATGCCCAGGTGCGGTGCCCGGCCTACCAGCACCGTGTCCAGCACGCTGAAGGGAAACGCCGGCTGGTGCATCTGCGGCACGTAGCCTATTGACCGGGCTATCGCCGCACGCGACAGGCGCGCCACGTCCCGGTCGTCCACCGCGATGCTGCCCTTGCCCAGCTTTATCAGGTTGTTGAGGCATTTCAATAGGGTGGTCTTGCCGCAGCCGTTAGGGCCGAGAATGGACATCACCTCGCCGTCCTGGACGGAGAAGCTGATGTTCCTGAAGCCGCTGGTCTCCTGCGGGTCATAATGATAAGCGGCCTGGTTTACCGTCAGCCTCATGCCCACCCCCGGTTTCTCCGCCCCAGCAGGTACACGAAGAATGGCACGCCGACGATGGCCGTGAGAATGCCGATGGGTATTTCCACGCTGGCCGCCACCCGGCAGATGTTATCGATGAACAATAGAAAGACCGCCCCCATGAGCAGGCTGATAGGCAATAGCTTTTTGTGGTTCGGCCCCACCATTACGCGGCTGACATGCGGTATGACCAGCCCCACCCAGCCGATGGTACCGCTGATGCAGACGGAAGACGCCGTAATCATGGTGCAGCAGACGATGATTATCGCCCGCAGCTTGCCGGTATCCACGCCCAGCGCCATCGCCTCCTCTTCCCCCATCGCCAGCACGTTAAAGCGCCAGCGTATCAGGATAAGGACAATCATGCCCACTATGATAGGTATCGTGGAATAAATCAGCCCCTTGTAGCCGACCGATGCCAGGCTGCCCATCAGCCAGTAGGTTATCGCCGGCAGCTGGTCTATCGGGTCGGCCACGTACTTCATCAGCGATAGCAAAGCCCCGAATGGCGGGGCGATGGCCATACCCGCCAGTATCATGGTCAGGGTGGGATTGCCCTTCACCATCTTGCTGATAGCGTAGGAAATGCTTACCGCCAGCAGGGCGAAGCAGAAAGCGGATACCTGGATGGACCACTGGCTGCCGTTAAGCAGTATCGCTAGCGCCGCTCCGAACCCTGCGCCGGAGCTGACGCCCAGGATATCCGGAGATACCAGGGGGTTGCGGAAAAGCCCCTGGAAAGAGACGCCGGCCAGCGAAAGGCTGCCGCCCACCATCATCGCCGCCAGGATGCGCGGCAGCCGGATCTTCATCACCACCGTGTTCATGTTGTCCGTCCAAGTCTGGTCGATCGGGAAAACATGGGAGAGCAGTATCTTGATTACGTCCCAGGGGGAAATGGGGTATCGGCCGAAAGCGAAGGAGAGCAGGAAAAGGACTATCAATATAACGGTCAGTGTCACCCCGGCCGATACCCCGTTAAACCTCCGGAAAAAGGTCAATACTGTCTGCCATGCTCTGGCGGCGCGTTCACGCCCGGTGATTACCATAACAGTTCTTTAACCGGGAGTCGCCAGCAGCGCGTCTAGCTCCGCCTCGGACAAATCATAGTGCAGGAAATTGGTGTAAAATTCACTGATTTTCGCCCTGAGGTCGAGAGACGTCGTCCTTTCCGGGTACAGCAGGTTTACCATCCAGTACATGCCGAGTATTTGCCCGTAGCCGGGCGGCCCGTCGAACCAGGAGGTCGGGTTGTCCGGGCGGACATAGACATTGCCGTCCTGGACGCATTGCAGCAGTTGCCACATATCAGAGTCCATGATGACATTGTAGGTGGAAGCCTGGCTGGTCCGTCCGATGATTATCATGTCTATCGGTTCGGCCTCGTTCCAGGCCAGAATCTGTTCCATGCTTACCTGTACCGCCTGGGAGGTGTTGCTGACTTCCACCTGGGCTGCGTTGGCGCCGCCGCAGAAAGTCAGTAAATTGGTATGCCAGGAGCCTTCGGCGTCGGTCATCAGTCCGTCGTTGCCCTGGGCGTAGTACACCCGCACCTTTTCCGCCTCGGTGAGGTCGGCGGTGACGCTCCTTACATAGGCCATGGCGATGCGGTAGTACATTATCAGTTTTTCGCCGCGCTCGGGCACGCCGAGCAGGTCGGCCACGTATGTGATTTCGTCTTCGTACATGGTCAGCAAATCGGCGCCGGCATCCACCCCGACCACCGGGATGCTGCCGAATTTTTCGCGGTCGGTGTCGATGTTCTTGGTCTTGCCTTCCAGGACGATATCTGGCTCCACCGCGATGGCGGCCTCGTAGTTGAACGAGCCGCTGGAGGCATTGCCGATGATGGGAATATCTTTATACGCCGCCCCGATGAGCGAAGGGTAGCCGTTCCAGGCGGAGCTTAAGCCGGCCAGTTTTTCCGGGGCGAGGATATAGATTAGCTGTGTTTCCACCGGCCCGGTGGATATCACCCGGTTGATGACGGCGGGTACGACCAGTTCGGTGCAGTACATGTCGGTGATGGTCCGGGTGGTCGGGGCCGGCGTGGTCGTTGCCGGCGGGGTGGTGGTCGCCGCGGTGGTCGCCGGAGGGGTCGTAGCTGCCGGGGTAGTCTGGGCCGGCGTCGTGGTCACGGGAGGAGGTGACGTGGTCGTTTCTTTTGCCTGGTCGCAGCCGAAGAGGCTGATAATCAGTATAATGCTGATAAGCAGCAGCGGGATTGCTTTTAATAGTCTGTTTTTCACTCTATACTCCGTTCTTTTTCAGGTTTGTTTCGGGCATGGGAATACTGCGGATAAAGCGCTATGTCTTCATCGTGACCTCCTTTTCCGGGAAAACGTGTTTCCTGGCCATCGTCCGCCGGTGGAAAAGGAGGCAAAAATAGAGACAAAAAAATAGCGTCGTTTCTGTTAAAACGCGCTATATGGGCAAAGCCTGACTTCATCTTTTCTCCTTTTCCAACCGGGAAGCATTGCCGTTTCCAGCAATACCGTTGACCCCGATGAAATCGGGATGCCGGCTGTTCGCCATGTCCCTATGGAATCGGGATTTAGGAGAAACAGCTCCGGAGAAACTGGTTTATTTTAATACGTGACTTATATCGTTGTCAATATTACGTCATGCGTAAGGCGGGTTGTTTGTTGCCTGTCCATGGTTGCTTGATAATAAAGGAGGGGTGGCAGGGGATTAGGGTTATCGCGTCTGGTTAATATTTGGCCCGGCATCCCCGGGAAGAGGGAGGGAAGATTAAGGACACTTCCTCAGGGATGCCGGGCATAAAAAAGGAAAAAATCTATATAGTTAGCTCACCGCGTCTTTAGATGGAATTTACATAATCAGCGGCGTTTTCACCGGCCATGCGCCCGGAGTTTACCGCAAAACCAAAAGTATTCCCCGGCAGGTAAAACAGGTAGGTATCGCTGTATATGGTGTTCGCGTCGGCTCCGGCGGCGTAAAGCCCCGGGATGGCCTCTTGTTCCTTGTTGATGACCTCCGTCTTATAGTTTATTTTTATCCCGCCCAGGCTGCCGTACGCGCTGGAAAAAAGCTTGGCGGCGTAAAACCTGGGCTGCTTGATCGGGCGGAGATGCCTGGCGTCCTTGTAAAAGACCTCATCGCGGCCGGTCTCGCAGGCATGGTTATACTCGTCTATTGTCCGCAATAAGGCGTCCTTCTTAATACCCGTCTTGGCCGCCAGTTCCTCAAGAGAGTCCGCGACGAATATATTCTTGTACCCGTGGTCGATGGCCTGCTTTATCTGCTCGTCAAAATGCTCGAATTTGATGCTGGTTATGGCCGGTCCCAGGTAGTCCAGTCCTGTTTCCTCATAGCCTTTCTTGATATTTTCATCGAGTATCATGAAGGCGCACTTGTCCTTCTGCCGGGTGATGATATTGCCTCCGAAGGGGGATGTCGAAAGGAAATCTTCATTGATAAAGCGTTCTCCCTGAAGGTTGACCATGAGGTTGGGCTGTTGCAGCGTGACAGCAGCTTCGATATAGTCCGCTACATCGGGCAGGCCGTAGTTCAGGTGCATGATGATATCGGTTGGCGCCGCCCCGGCTTCCCAGGCCATGCGGATGCCGTCACCCGCCAGCCCGGGTACCCTGGTGGAGAACAAATCTTTCCCCAGCTCGTAGCCCGTGTATTTTTTAATCAGCTGCGGGCTGTCTCCGATGCCGCCGGTGGCTATAATCACCGCCTTGGCCTTTACCCGGATTTCTTCTCCGTTCCTGTCTTCGGCCGCCACCCCGGTAACCCTGCCACCTTCCTTTAAAATCTTTTTCACCGGCGTCTGGAGATAGAGCTGGACGCCTTTCTCCTGGGCTTTCTCGGTCAGTATCTTCATCATGTTGGCCGCGGAGCCTACGCCCCAGCCGCCGGTGCTGGTCATGACTATATGCCAGGTGTAGTTGAACCCCGTGTTATGTGACTGTATATCGGCGAATTTTACCCCCATCCCCTCCAGCCAGTCGATGGTATCGGCGGATTTGTTGATATAGGTTGATATCAGCCGGGCATCCGCTTTCCCGTGCGTGAATTCCATGAATATCTTGAAGGCTTCCTCACGCGTCAGCCCGATTTGCCTTACGCGCTGCATCCTGCTTTCCACCGCGAAAGGCCCCATGGCCATGTTGCCGGTCCCGCCGGTGGTGGATGCTTTCTCAAAAGCGATTACCTTGGCGCCGCGCTCGACCGCCGCTATCGCCGCTGCCAGCCCGGCCGTCCCCGCGGCAACGACCGCTATATCGGTTTCCAGTTGTTTCATTTTTCACTCCTTCGGTACATCCGTCTTCCTCTTGATTTCTTGGTGGTTTATCGTCGTTGTGGCATTTACCCGCCTATTATTATCATATCTCCAAACTGTCATTATTTAAAAGATTACCTGTAGAAACCTACAAAGCGCGGCCGACTCTGTTTCCCTCGGCAATGGCGTCCACTATCAGTCGGGGCTCTTTGCAGTCGCCGATTATATAAATCTCCCCGGCCTTTCCCTCGAGTTTTTTAATAAGCTCTTTATCCGGCTGCAATGATGTTGCGGGTATAATCGTATCGGCCGGTATAAATTCTCGGTAATCGTCTTTGGTGATAATGTTCAGCCCCCGCTCGGTTACCTCCATGTCTTTGACCCGGGAGACCATCACCACGCCTTTGTCCCGGAACCACGGTAGCAGCAGCCCCCGCAGGTGTTCCGGCATGCCTTCGCCGAACGCCTCCCCCTTATCCACGATGACAACCTTCCTGCCCCGCTTTACCAGGAACTCCGCCAGCTCGCAGCCGTGGATGTCCCCGCCGATGATAATCACCCTTTTCCCCATGGGCATCCAGAGTTTGGTCAGCCACCTGAGCGTCCTCGGGCTGGCGAATCTTAAATACGTCTTGAGCATACGGTACAGCTTGGTATTGCTGACCACGATTGGATTTTCTATTCCTTTTATCGGCGGGGTGGCGGGCAGCCCTCCGGTCGCCAGGACAATTGCGTCCGGTTTGATTTGCTCGATGGTTGCCTCGTCCGCGTCTTTGCCGAGTACCACCTTTACGCCGAGTTCATAAATCTGGGTTTTCAGGTACTTGACGATAGCCGGCAGGTTTTCGGTTTCTACACCCTTGACCAGCGCCGCCAGCGGCAGCGCTCCGCCGGGCCGACTGGTTCTTTCGTAAAGCGTTACCTCATGCCCTCTCAAGGCCGCCACCCTGGCCGACTCCATGCCCGCCGGGCCGCCTCCTATTACCAGCACTTTTTTCTTTTTGTCTGTTTTCTCGATAGTATATTGTGCCGTCCCGAAGCTTGCGTTTATCCGGCAGCGGCTTCTGGCTTTTTGCCCGTCGATGCTTTTGGGAGACTGGCAGGTGCCGCAGGCCGTGCAGGGCGCGATGGCGTATCTTCTGCCCGCCGCTATCTTGTTCGGCAACTCGGGGTCGGCTACGAGGCGCCTGGTCATGGCGATGAAGTCCGCCTTGCCTTCGCGCAGGGTCTTTTCTCCCAGCTCCGGGTCGAATCTCCCTACCGAGATGACCGGTATATGTAGTATCTTTTTCATGGCGGCGGTCAGCTTTATATTGGCCCCCGCCCCCCTCCTCCCCCGGTATATTTCTTTAGGGAAGTATTTTAAAGGGATAGCCGGCCCCGGATAGAAAAGGGTTTCCGGCAGGTAGGCTATATGGTATCCTAGCCACTGGCTTCTTATCTGGATGGCGTCCGCCCCCGCCTCCTGTAATCGCAGGGCTATCCCCCGGCTGTCAGCGGCGGTCAGGCATTCTTTGTCATCTATGCCGGTGTACTGCCCGATTTCGATGCCGTTGATTAATACGGATACCGGAAAACCCTGCCCGAGGCGTTTTTTAATTTCACGGATAGTTTCCACCAGGAACCTGGCCCGGTTCTCCTGGCTCCCCCCGTAGGCGTCCTGCCGTTTGTTCCAGAAAGGGGAAAGGAAGGTATGGAACAGGTGGCTGCTCCCCGCGTTGATGTCCACACCGTCGAATCCCGCCTGGTAAGCCCGGACGGCGGCGCTGGCGAATTTATCTTCGATTTCCTTTATCTCGGGGATGGTCAGCGCTCTCGGGACGTCATTGTTGAAATCATTTACGGCATTCAAATTTACCGCCGAGGCCGCTACCGGCGGTCCCGGAAATACCGGCGACTCCCCCGGTATGAGGTGTACGCGCCAGGGGCCGTCATGGTTCATCTGCATGAAGGTAGGGCAGCCATGCTTATGGATTACTTCCGTCAGTTCCTTCAGCCCCGGTATATATTTATCATTGTCTATCCGGTAGCGTGCCCGCCAGCGCGCCCCGGCCGGGTAATCTATCGTCGGTGATTCCACTATCAATAGCCCCACCCCTCCCCTCGCCAGCGCTTCGTAATAAGACTTGGTGGTCTCGTTCATGTGTAGCTCGTCTTCGTGCCAGGACCACGTTGACGCGCCGGTTTTTATGATACGGTTACGCGTTTTGACCGTGCCTATGTGATAAGGTTCCATGAGTTTTTCGTATTTGTTAAGAAACACCATTTACCTCCGCCATGACCTGCCTCCGCAGATTGCTGAACAACCCACAGGAGGGTTGTTTCCTGTGGGTTGTTCGAGAAGGAGTGAAAAGAAAAAGGCTTGCCGGCGAACCCACAACAAATTCGTCAGCTTTATCAATCTTTATTACGGCTGCGTTGTCCCGGAAAAGCCCGGTCAACATCGCCACCTCCCGTTTGGCATTCGCCCGCCCCGCGAGCTGAGTGTTACTACTCTTCAGGTGATATGTAGCCCTCGGGGTCTGAAGCGGTATTGGGGTCGAAAGCTTTCTTTATTTTGCGCATCCACTCGTGATAGTTGTAGCAAAGCGGTCCGATAGGGGGCTGCGACTTTAACCCGAATATCATGCCGCCGGATGTCCCCCAGGTCAGGCTGAAGGGCGTACTTAAACTTATCTTTATCCCGTCACCGATCAGCTCGGTCGCTCCTTTGGTTGACGCCTCGTCCAGCGGGTCGAACCAGTGGCCGCATTCAAAAAGGGCCAGGTGGGCATTTTCGAAGGTGCTGCCCCAGCTGTTGTAGGTGCCGTCGTCTCCTATGACGCCCTTCTTGGCGTACTTCGCTCGCAGTACTCCGTCTTTCTTGAGGCCCAGTGATACGTGGTCGACCGACCCGTGCCCCAGCAGCCCGTCGATGGTAAAGCTGCCCGCCGCGCGGAAGGCCGTCCTGGGGACGAAGCAGGTCTTAATCGCGTTAATGAAATCGCGGTTTTTCATGATGGCCTTTTCACCCACCGGCGTGATTTGTCCGCCCGTATCCTTGAGAATCTGGTCCAGCGCCTTTACCTGGTAGGCGTGCTCTTCCGGCGAGTTGGCTCCCATCACGATATTCAAAGAAACTTCCGGTATTCCCTTGAGCTCTTCATACTTGTCATAGTATTCATTGTTACAGCCGGTCACCGTGTGCCCGTGCGTGCCCGGCCCGGCGGTCTTGTTCAGCACCAGCGCTATCCCGGCTTCGCCAATTTTGTACTGGCCGTCGGCGCACTGCTCCCAGGTAGGCCAGTCCAGGATATGGTACTCGAATAAAGGCGGCACCTCGGTCTCGAAGGCCGGTGAAATCCCTTTAATTTCTATTGATTTCGGGCCTGGCCAGGGGCGGACGTGCCCGGCGCATTTGGTGATGACCCCCAGCCCCCCCAGCGCTCCGCGCGCCCCCCTAATTATCCCCCTGAGGCTCGGTCCCGGCCCGTCTCCGGAAAACCAGCCGGCCCCGGATCCCAGTGATCCTAGTCTGAGAATCTCGCCGGTGGGCAGCACCCATTCCGCGCCCAGCAGGTTGCGGCCGCTGTACCCGTAGGCTATTGCCTGGGCATTGTTGCCGTCCATGGATGTCAGGCTGGCCAGGTAAGAGCAGTTGGAACCGGCGCCTACCACGTGGCAGTTCAGCCCTTTCTTCATTACCTCGGCCTGTACCTGGGCAAAGGACACGTAGGGTTCTGTCACCACGCACATGTTCTTCTCATCGATTTCGATAATCCGGTTCATGCGTCTCAGGTCCAGGAGGATTTCACCCGCGCAGGTAGCCATGCCCTGTGTCCCGTAGGTGGTGGAGGACGCCCTGGACTTGATGCCCCGCCGGTTGCACAGTCTCAGTATCGCCTGTACTTCCTCCGTGCTGCCGGGTAGCACCACGGCTTCGGGACTGATCGTATAGGGGTCCATCGAGCCCGCGTTCAGGCGCTGGAATGAATAGACATCGAGAACGACAGGATCATCGGAGATATTATCCGGCCCAAGGATATCTTCCAGTTCTCGGTAAACTTCTCTTGATAATGCCATTTTAATTCTCCTTTTTAAATTGCCTGTTCCAGTAGCTCGACGACGTCGTATACCTTGAGCTTTTCTCCGCTCTCGTTAATGGCGTCGGTGAAGTTTCTCTTGCACCAGGGGCAGGCGGTGACCAGCGCTTCGGCCCCGGTGGCTTTGGCTTCTTCGATTCTTTCCAGGGCGGTCCAGATGGCAAAGTCCGGGTAGGTCTCTTTCACCCCGCCGCCGCTTCCGCAGCACCAGGCATACTCTTTGATGCGCTCCATCTCGATTAGCTCCAGGTTGGGGATACTTTTCAAAATGTCCCGCGGGGGTTCGTAAATTCCGTTGGTGCCTTTCCGCCACGGCTTGGGCGGGTCGTAGATATATAGCTGCTGGAAGACCTTCTTTTCTACGCCTTCCCACGGCACGAATGGTTCGCCCAGCCTCCCCAGGTGGCAGGGGTCGTGATACGTTACGGATTTGAGGACTTCCTTGTTCGGCTTGAGCTTGCCTTCTTTTATCAGCCGGTCGAGGTACTCCGTGATGTGCAGTACTTCCAGTTGATATCCCTTTATTTTGGAGTAAAGGACTTTGAAGGCATAATAGCAGTCGGCGCAGGAGGTAACCACCGTCTTGATGCCGGCGGTCTTCAGCATCTCTATATTATTTTCCGCGTACTTGGTGAATTCTCCCTGGTAGCCCAGTTCGTAAGCGCGGCCGCCGCAGCAGTTTTCATCTTTTCCCGCGATGGCGAAGTCCACCCCGGCCTTGGTGAGCAGTTTCGCGGCGCCTTTGACCGCAGGCCACAGCTCTTCATCGAAAGAATAGCGGCAGCCGGCATGAAAGTAGACCTTGGCCTTGTCCTGCGTGACATCCTTCAGGCCGAGCCCTTCGGCCCATTTGCCGCGCTCGGACTTCTTGGCCTGCATCATGTTGTCTTCTTTACGCAGTCCGTCTATTACCATCATATGCGCCGGGAGGAGCTGCCCGTCATCGACGGCTTTGAATCTCAGTTCCTGCGCCACGGCGAAAGGTTCCATGTCCTTATTGCTCTTGCAGGAGATATCACAGGCGCCGCACATCTGGCAGCGGTACAGTATGTCCAGGTAGCTGTCCGTGTAGCCGACTCTGCCTTTTAGTGTCGATAGCCCCAGCGCCAGCCGCCCCCCCGCCGAGTAAGCATGAAAGTTGTATTTACCTATGCTGGGACATACTTGGGCGAATCGCCAGCTTTTTACTTGCGCCAGCGGTACCCATTTGCATTCCGAGCATCTGATGCACCGCAGCATATCTCGTTCATATTCTTTTAAGCTCAATTTAGCTACCTCCTAGTTTATTTCGGGGCTTAGAAGCACAGTTTCCCTGGGTTCATGATATTATTCGGGTCGAAAATCGACTTTACTTTCCGCAGCGCGGTGTAGGTCTCCGCGTCCCTGCGGTAGACCAGGTCTGCCATCGTTCCGTATGGCCTGCTGAAAAATGCCCCGTTGTTCAGGAAAGCTTCGCCGGCGTGCGTGTATAGCTCCCGCACTCTGGAAACTTCGCTGGCGTTGTTCGGGTCATAGAAAAGGTTGAACTCGCAATGGCAGGATGTGCCCTGTACCATCGGTTGAATATACGTACCTATATCTAAAGAGGAATAGCCGTGCTGCCTGGCCAGGTCGTGCATTATGGATACGAATCCCGGCGCCCGGTTCATGGCGGTCAGGAAGAAGATATCCTGGCAGGCGCCTTTGTAGCGCAGTTTCCAGTAGGGCTCTTCCGATGGCCTGGCCAGCGTTTTCAATAGCTCGTGTGCGGATATCCCGGCAATCGCATTCACCGGCGCTACGCCGAACTGCCTGGCGGCTTCTCCCATTTCCTTCTCCTGGTACTTCACCCTTTCTTCGGGGAAGTATTCGAAACCTGACAGGCAGAAGAAGAGCAGCCATTGGGGCAGAGAGTCCCTGATGGCGCTATATTCGGCGGGGGTGGTAGCCAGTATGGCCGCCAAATCGGTATTGTTCAGTATCAGTATTTCGTCTCCCAGCTTGAGCCATAGCAGCCGGTAGATAAAGTCCGTCAGGTTCTCCAGCTTGTTGGCGCCCGCCAGGAAAGGTTTTTGCAGCGTGGGTATCGCCTCGCACCGGACGGTCGCCCAGGTTACTATGCCCATCGTTCCCTGAGAGCCCTGGACGACCCTGGCGAAATCGGTTTGACCGGGTCCCATCGGGCTGGACTGTGCCTGCTTGGAGGCCCATTGTTGTTCCAGCGTGCCCGGACCCGCCGCCGACCCCGTCCTGAACAGGTCCCCGCTGCCGAACACCACCTCGATGCAGCTCAGCGGGTCGATGGCGTCCCACTGGTACAGGGGCATGATTACCGGTTCTCTGTCCAGCGCGCTTCCTATTACGGATTTGGACTGGCGTGGTAGCAGGGGCGGGTTAAGCCGTAGCCCCACCTTGGCCAGCTCCGGGATAAGCTCGCTGAAAGTTACGCCGGCCTCTATCATCGCTACCCTGTTGCGGCGGTCGGTCCTCATGATTTGCTTCATGCCGCTTAAATCCGCGATAACCGCCCCGCCGCTGCCGGGCACGGTGCCACCGCGAAAGTGAGGCGGGCCTGAGCTCACCGGTACTAGGGGAGTGCGCGTTTTGTTCGCCCACTTTATGAGCTCCTGCACCTTGTCTGCCTTATTTACTTTCACGATGTAACTGGGCCTGATCCGGGGGACGAAGCTGAAATCCTTGGCATAGTTCCCCAGGGCTTCGGCATCGTCGGTTACATTTTCACTGCCGGTAATATTTGCTAGTTCTGTTTCAGGCATTATTGTCTCCTTATTACTATTAACCGGATAACCAGCTTGTTCTTTCTGGCCTGGTTTTGCACATCTAAATTAATGTAATAGCTATGGGCTGCCAGCCGTAACTCGATATTTATTTCGTAATTACTCGTTATTTTCGGCTATCACTATGACCGGGATATCACTAATCCTTAATGCTGCCTGACTCTGCCCCCGGTATTTTCGCATTTGCTTATGTTGCGGATGCTAAATTATTCTTTGGCTTCATCGTTGTACGGTTTCGCGGGATATTCACGTAGTAAAATCTGGTCGGTCATTTGTAATTGTACAGGGAGATTGCGCAAAATAAATGAATCCAAAGATTCATAAAAAGTACTAAATTTCAACAAGTACATAATAATAGTTGTGAAATAATACTGTCTTTTACTCACCGTCCACCGCTGTCGCAATGCCGCCCGTCCGGCTTTAGATGGCTGACGGTCATTATTTCACCGGATAAACGTTTTAGCTAAGCCGCCGCCGGTTTTCCCCACGGTTTTTACGCTGTGGTATTACCCCGTTTCAGCTCGGATTAAATGATGTTTTACGTTCAAAAATTGACTGTATTTGATGGTAGATGATATACTTTTTAAGATAGAGAAGTCTCGGAATACAAGAGCCTAACTGTTTTGCTATGAAGCTCGATGAATAATAAATATGAGTATCAGCAACCTGTCACTGGGAAGAACAGAAAAAAACGCTATCTTTGAACAGCCGCTTACCAAGCTGTATATACCCCTAATCCCGAAGGACTTCCTGGAAAGACACCGTTTAAAAGAGCGCTTCAATGCCGCTTTGTCTCAAAAGTTGATATTCGTTACCGCCCCTCCCGGCTATGGTAAGACCACCTTTGTCAGTGAAGCTCTCAGCAATGTCCAGCGCCCTATCGCCTGGCTTTCACTGGACAAAAGCGATAATGACCTGTATCGCTTCTGGACTAACCTCATTCTGGCTCTCCGTAACATAAAACCTGGCCTGGGGGAGTCCGCTTTATCCAAGCTTCAGAACCATTTATCTATTGAGTCGACCCTGACGGCGCTCGTCAATGAGATTACGGAAAACGCCCCCCGGATAGTCATTGTCCTGGATGATTACCACAAGGTAAAAAGCAAAGCCATCCATGATTCCCTGGCTTTTTTCATGAAGTATTTTCCGGACCAGTCCTGTTTGATTATCTTGAGTCGGGTTGACCCGCAGTTGTTTCTGGATAAGCTTTGTTGTCCCGTTAAAATAAAAAGGAATGATTTGCAGTTTACCCCGGAAGACACCCTTTCCTTTTTAAGGGACATTATGGGGTACTCTCTCTCCGGTGATGAGCTTGATACTATCCAGCGGCATACGGAAGGCTGGGTGGCGGGCTTGAAAATGGTGGCCGCTGCCATGCAGGGTAACAGCGGCTTTGCCGGCGTCATTTCGGCTTTCAAGGAGACCAGGAAAGAAATTATGGAATATCTGGTCAGGGAAGTCCTGAACCAGGAGGCCGAGCCTATCCGTAGATTCCTTTTGGAGACTTCCATTCTTGACCGCCTTAACGAATCGCTCTGCAATGCGGTTACTGATAAAAAAGACAGCCGCAAAATACTGGAAACGCTGGTGTCCCGTAATTTATTCCTCCAGCCTATCGATGATGAAGGCAAATGGTTCCGCTACCATCACCTGTTTATGGACTCGCTTTATAAACAGCTGGAATCGAATCAGCCTGAAGCTTTACATATTCTTCACAGCCGGGCCAGCCAGTGGTTTGAAAGCCAGGGTATGATTGAAAAAGCTATTGACCATGCCCTGGAGGCGGAAGAGTTTGAACGTTCGGTAAAACTGATTCAAGGTGTCGGTCATTCGCTGCTGGAGCATGACCGGCTGGATTTGCTTTATAACTGGATAACCAGGCTGCCTGAAGAGTTCCTCGTTGATAATATATGGATTCGCATGATCAGTGTTATCATTTCCCAGGCTGATATACAGCTGGATAAAAAAGATGCGTTTCTTCAGCGTGTCAACTATCCGGACGGTTCTCTGGATATATCGGTGCAGGAGTCCCCGTTTTCTGCATCGGCTCTGGGACTGACTACCTATATTAAGTCAGCGGAAACCTACAATAACGGTAATATACTCCAGACAATCAAGCTTTGTACCAGGGGGCTTAAGGCCCTTCCCCAGCAAGAGGAAATGGCGCGTTGTTCTCTTTACCTGGTACTTGGTTTGGCTTATTGGGTAAAGGGCGACCTGACGGAATCCTACAATAGCTTTTTGGAGTGCGCCAGGGCAGCCAAGAACAGGGAGCACTATCGCTTTACGGCCCTGGCGAATATCGCTATCGCCCATATCAGGTTCAACTGGGGCCACCTGTATAGCGCCGCGGAAACTTGCCGGGAAGCGATTTACCTGGGTAAAGGTAGAGATACCAAGGAAACATCCTTGGGGGCCCTGGCTCATATTCTTTTAGCCGAGATATTATACCAGTGGAATTGCCTGGATGAAGCCAAAGAAAATATTGTCCGGGCTATTGACCTGGGCAAATGGTACGTAGAACCTATTATAGACTTTGACGGACACCGGACCATTGTCCCGGTAGTCTCATTGAACAGCAATATGTCCTTGGCGCGGATAAACATCGCCCAGAAAAATACCGAGGTCGCGCTGGAAATTTGCCGTCAGGCGAGAATGACCTTACGGACCACCATAGGGTATGTTCAATCTGATATTTATATGACCCGCTTATGGTTGTTGCTGGGTTACGTGTCCGCGGCGGAGGATTCCATTCATAGCTGGATAAAATATTTATCGCCGCTGGCGGACGGCACGCTTTCGGAATACTATGGGCGCGTGCCTTCATACGGTATATACGGTAGAGATATCCGCGCTATCTGGTCGGAGATACCTTTATTAACTCTCATTCGTTTGAGACTGGCGCAGCGGAAATTCAGTGAGGCGCTTGAGCTTCTGGAAAAATTGTACAAGGACATCAAGGCAAGACAGTGGACGCACCTGGCGATTGAGTGTCTGGTTCTGAAATCCCTGATTCTCAACGCTTCCGGAAAACCGGCGGAAGCGCTGAAAACACTGGAAAAAGTCCTGGCGATGACGGAGAAAGAGTCCTATATACGTATCTATGTCGATGAAGGTCGCCCGATGTACGATTTGCTTCAGCAGGCCGCCCGCAAAGGTGTCGCTCCTGACTACGTATCTAAATTATTGAGCATGTTTGATATGCCTTCGGCCAACGCTTCAAAACAGACCGGGACCCAAGGCGCCTCTCCTTTGGCGCTGAGAAACAACCATAAATCCCAGTTCCTGACCAGGCGGGAATCAGAAGTGCTTGACCTGATAAGTACCGGTTTTTCCAACCAGGAAATTGCTTCCAAGCTTTTCATTTCGCTTTATACCGTTAAAAATCATATCCATAACATCTACGGTAAGCTGGATGTAAATAGACGTACCCAGGTTATTATTAGACAGGGGAAAGATATTGAATAACCTTTTCACGGGGTCGAATGAAAGGAAAACTTATCTCGCTCGCCTTATTCTGTATTTCGGGAGGAAATAGTACTTTTATAGTGCTTAGGATTCATTTAATTTATTGAATCAACTTGTACAATTACATATGACTATTTTAATAGTAAGCGTAAGTCTGGATACGCTTACGCTCGGTTCAACAAAAAACAAAGGATCTAAAGACCGGCTGACCTGGTAAAAAACTTACGTTTACCGGGACTGGGTGGCGTTGCCGTCTTAAGGTATTTGTGAACCTGGTTTCTCAAATTACAGTTTTCCATTAAAGCCAAAAGCGAAATTGACGCGGAGACCATGCATTTTCCCATCAATTAAAAGATGATGAACGTATTTGAAATGTTAAAACGGATTTTCTTTTATGATGCCAGGTGCGCCAGCATTGGCCCCGGTCGCTTGGGTATTGTGCGGGACGATATATAAATATGTATTTTATAATACCGGAATATTCTGAAATAAAGCTTACGATAAGGGGGGTGTTTGCATGTAGCAATTTGGTACTCTTGTCTCTAGTAGCTGAGATATAGCTGGTGTAATTCTCTAAAAAATCTAGTGATAACACCAGGATAGTTAAAGGGAGGTTAGCAATAGTGAAAAAATCACTAATTATTTGTATTGCCGTCGTGATGTTGTTCTCTCTTGTTCTGGCATCATGCTCGAATAATAAAGAGACGACAACGCCGGCGACAACCACGCCTGCCACATCTCAAACGGCCACTCCGACCTCATCCGCTACCACCACCCCCACGGTGGACCAGTCCAAATACGGTGGTACGCTTAAGGTTCTCACCGGGACACTCGTTCCCAATCTTGGCTATCCCGCCGATGCCGTCAATGGCGGAGATTTGATGAATGCGTCTGCCTGTGTTGAAACACTGGTGCGCGCCACCGGCCAGGGCGAAATTATCCCCTGGCTCGCCACGGATTGGCAGATGAGCGACGATAAAACGACCCTGACCATGCATCTGCAGCCAAACGTAAAATTCCATGACGGGACTGACTTCAATGCTGAAGCTGTAAAATACAATCTTGACCTGTACCGTGATGGAATTTTAACCGACATGGACAACGTATCCGAGGTTGAAGTTGTAGATAACAATACTATCATCTTCCATTTCTCTGAATATCACTCGGACTTCTTCTATCTTCTGGCCTGGTCGGCCGGGCGTATCGTATCGCCCACCGCTCTCCAGACCTACACCAAAGAAGAGCTTTACACTCACCCGGTCGGCACCGGCCCCTTCAAATTCGTCAGCTATCAGCAGGACGTCAGCCTGGTTTATGACAGGTTCGATGACTACTGGCAAGAAGGCAAACCCTATCTTGATGGCGTGCGATTCGACTATGTAGCCGATAGGACCGTAGCCCTTATGGCGTTCGAAAGCGGCCAGGCCGATATCAATACCTTCCTTGACCCGCGGGATGCGGAACGTCTCTTAAGCAACCCGGATTACACGGTTTATACCCTGCCCGCGGTCACCGTCGGCGCCATTGAGGACTCCGCCAACCCGGATTCACCTTTCTCTAAAGTGGAAGTCCGCAAGGCAATCTCTTACGCTGTGCCCACGAACCAGCTACCTGCACTGGTAGGTTTCGGCGCCCAGCCCGGCGTCCAGCTCTTCCCCGAAGGCTCACAGGGCTATAACCCTGATTTTGAAGCTATTCCTTACGACCCGGATTATGCGCGGCAGCTTCTTGCCGATGCCGGTTACCCGGATGGCTTTGATACCACTATCTATGTCTATTCCTACATTGAAATGGACGCCTGGGTAGCCATTCAGGGATACCTGAACGAGGTTGGCATCAGGACGACCATCAACAGCGTCACTATGGTGGCCTGGATGGGAGACGTCTTTGGCAACGGCTTTACCGGTATAGCTTGCCAGTACATGATGTGCTTCCCCGGACAGTCCATCCTTAGTGATATCACCGGGTCTCTTTCCCTGCATGGCACGCAGAGCCCGGTTTCCAAGAGTTTCGTCTATCCGGACGACTACACCGCGAATGTTGATGCCTTGACACTGGAAACCGACCCCGACGTAGCCCAGGAACTCATTTATGAGTTGGGGGAAATGGCGGTTAACGAATACTCGATGTTCCAGCCGTTCTACGTCTACTACATGTCTTCCGTGACCAACAATAGAGTTCACGATGACAAACTGTACCAGGAAGTAATGCATCTCTGGACACCCGAAGATGCCTGGTTAAGCGACTAATAAGTAAGGTTTACTAATGAGTGGGTCAAAATAAGCCGGGATTAGGTGTATAAAAGGAGCATAAATTGAGCGCATATATTATTAAGCGTCTCATACAGGGACTGGTGATAATCGTCTTGGTCAGCCTGGCTACTTTTTTCATTATGCGCCTAACTCCCGGCGACCCCCTCAGCCTATATCTTTATCAGACAAACATCAGTACGCTAACGGAAGAACAGCACCATGAACTAGAGGTCAAGTTCGGACTTGATAAGCCCATGCCCATACAGTACTTCAAATGGATCGGCGGGGTCTTACATGGTGATTTAGGTTACTCGTGGACCACCAATCAGTCTGTGGCCGAGGTAGTCAAGCAGCGGGTGCCCATTACTCTTTATCTCGGGGCGCTCGCTTTGATTATCAGCGCTATCCTCGGACCCCTTTTGGGGGTTATCAGCGCCCTGAGACGGGGTACCTGGATTGATACCGTCATTTCTGTTATCGCCAATGTAGGCATCACCATGCCCGTATTCTGGTTAGGTATCGTGCTTATATGGGTGTTCGCCGTAGTGCTGAAATGGCTCCCCATTTATGGCTTTGTCTCTCCGTTTACTGATTTCTGGCAGAGTCTCAAGACTATTATAATGCCCGTTTTTTGCCTTTCCCTCCCGCCTCTGGCCGGACTGGTCCGGCTAATGCGTTCCTCCGCTCTTAATGTCACCAATCAGGATTACATCCGTACGGCGCGTTCCAAAGGACTAAAAGAAAGAAATATCGTAACACGGCATATTCTTAAGAACGCCTTTATTCCGGTAATGACCATGCTGGGCATGCAACTGGGCACGATCATCGGCTCGACGGTTCTCATCGAGTCGGTTTTTAATATACCTGGTATGGGTAGAGCCCTGGTCAACGGGGTATTTTCTAAAGATTACCAGGTGGTTCAAGCCGGAGCCCTTATATCGGCGGCTTTGGTCGTCATAACAAATATTGTGGTAGATATTTCCTACGGCTGGTTTGACCCAAGAATACGGGAAGGAGATTAGCTATAGCCCATGACAACAACTGTTAACGATAATGACGTGGCATTGGCTTTACCGCCGAAGACAAGCGAATTACGCAGGGTAATCCGCATCTTCTTCGGTCGTAAAATAGCGGTGGTTGGCTTCGTAATCATTTGTCTGTACGTGCTGATAGCCATTTTCGCTCCGTTTGTCGCTCCGCACGACCCGAATTTCTTCGATTCTACGATTCGACTCCAGCAACCCAGCAGTGAGCACCTGTTAGGGACCGATTCGATTGGTCGGGATACCCTGAGCCGCATTATTTACGGCTCGAGGACTACCCTGCTTATTGGCGTATCCGCCGTGGTTATCGGCAGCGCCGTCGGTCAATTTTTAGGGCTGTTGGCCGCGTATTTCGGCGGCTGGATAAATATCATCATTATGAGATTAATGGATGTCCAGATATCATTTCCCGGCATGATACTCATGCTTCTCATCGGCGCGCTGCTTGGCGGCGGCACGCGGAACGTTATCATCGCCTTGAGTATCAGTATGATTCCTGTATCCTGCCGCTTGATGTGCGGTGAAGCATTGAGCGTTAAACAGAACGAATATATAACCGCCGCCCGTGCTATTGGCAGCAGCCCGTTTAGAATCATGCTAAGGCGCATTTATCCCAACTGTTTCCCCTCCTTGCTGGTGATGATGTCCATCATGATGGGTGTGGTAATTATTTCTGAGGCAGGCTTGAGCTACCTCGGCATCGGCGTGCAGGTCCCCCAGGCGGACTGGGGCAGCATGGTCAGTGACGGCTATCGCTATCTGCTCACCAACCCCATTCTCGCGTTATCCCCCGGTATCGCTATCATGCTCATGGTTTTTGGCTTTAACATGATGGGAGACGGGCTCAGGGATGCCCTTGACCCGAAGTTAAGAGGCATTATTTAGCACATTAATAAAAATAGTAAAAATCAAACAGGAAAACTTAACGGACTTGTCTGTGTAATAGGGCAGGGAACCCGGTTAACGGTGTAAAAACATCGAGCGGATTAAAATTATCATGCCCGGCTTTCCGGAAATGAAACAGCCAGACTGATTTTCAGCCCGGAAAAGTTGTCAGATAAAGTATTAAAACGGTTAACGGATGGTTCTTCACAACTAAATAGATGGATATAATGCTGAGCGGATTTAAACCGGCTCGGTTGTGTAAGGACCGGGATAAAGTCAGGGAATTGATTATTAACATTCAGCGGAAACGCAGTTTTCCTTTCTATTATTTAGGCTTTTCCGCGCTATAAGGAGAAACATGGCAGACAAAGAGACTCTGTACACGGTACTCGACCCCAGGGGACAGCCCACCGGCATCTTCGGGCGGAAATTGGATTCCGACGCCAATCCCACCGATATTCTGGACCTCAACATCCAGCCCACCACCAGTCAGGCTTCCTTTGAATCGTTCCGCATGGCCCCCCGCCTGGATAAGCTGGAAGGCAAGACTATTTATCTGGTGGATGTGGGATTCGTCGGCGGCTTTGATTTTTTAACCGAGGTTAATGAATGGTTTGGCCGGAATATGCCTTCGGTCAAAACTGTTCTTCTTCAAAAGCCTGGCAGCATGTTTTCGGATGCCCCTGAGCTGTGGGCGGAAATAAAAGAAAAAGCTGATGCCGCTATTGTCGGCGTCGGTGGCTGAGACGGTTGTTCGGCGAGTTGCGCCGATTATAGCCGGACTCTGGAAGATGAATATGGCGTGCCCACTGTTCCCATGGTTACCTCCCGTTTCGCGGAATATATCCGGAGAGATGCGATGAGCCACGGCATGAACCTGCGCTTCGCCTTCCCTCCGTACCCGGTCGGCTGGCTGCCCCGGTCGGTGTTGCATGACTATGTTGAAGGCAATGACCCCATCACCGGCCTGCCTTTGATGCAGGAAGTTATCGACGGCCTGACCCAGCCGCTCAAGGAAGATGAGATACACCCGGTGATGCTCAAGCGACCCAGGTGGTCCAGGCTGCTCTCGCCGGACACCGAGGCTAATTTGCAGCGCCTGTTCCTGGAAAAAGGCTGGACGGACGGCCTGCCTGTCATCCTCCCCACGGAAGAGCGGGTGGCTGAAATGTTGACCGGTACTGACCATGCTCCTGATGAGGTACTCGGGCAGATGACGGTCACCACTCACCAGGAGAGACTTGAATACAACGTGGAAAAAGTGGCGGTTAACGCGGTCATGGCGGGAGCCAGGCCGGAGCATTTCCCGGTAATACTGGCGCTCGCCGCTACCCAGCAGCCGTCCTTGCCCAGCTCGACCACTTCTTTCGGCAGTATGGCGGTGGTTAATGGCCCCGTCCGCAAGAAAATAGGGATGAACAGTACCGCCGGCGCGCTGAGTCCTTTCAACTTTGCCAATTCGGTTATCGGGCGCGCCTGGACTCTGCTAAGTATCAATTTCGGGGAAGCCAAACTGGCGGAAAACTTTACCGCCAGTACCGGCAATAACGTGAACTATAATAATATGTGCTGCGCGGAAAACGAGGAAACGTCCCCGTGGCAGCCTTTCCATGTTCAGAAAGGCTTTAAAGCGAGTGAAAGTACCGTTAGCGTGTTCCGGGGGTGGAGCGTTATCGGCTTCGGCACCGGCCAGCCCAAACAGATGGCGTCCATAATGACTGCCTTTAACTCGATTCTTGATATGTTCAGTTCCTTCACTTTCGTCATGGACCCGCTGGTGGCCAAGAACTTTAAAAGAGAGGGTTTTCAGACCAAGCAGCAGCTCGCCAAATGGCTGGAAGAGCAGGCCAATGTAAAGATATTGAAGGCGGAGAATATTAATTTCCTGGTGGTGGGCGGGGAATGGAATCCCATGTACCTCACCACGGATTTCTCCCATGTACGGACCATTTCCGTAGACAAATGGATACCCAAGACCGGCATAAAATACGATGATATTCCCATCAGGATGCCGGTAGCCGTTACCTGTAAGGACGGAGTCTGCGGCTTGCCGGGTGCGGATATGCCGCTGGATGAAACTGAGACGGCCCAGACTCATTAAGCCTGAAAAACTGAAATAAAATACCGGGAAATATTTAATGGAGATTGATAGTATATGGAAAATGTAGCTGGAAAAGTTGCCTTTATTACTGGCGGTGCCAGCGGCATCGGCCTTGGTATGGCCAAGGTGTTCGCCGCCAACGGGATGAAGGTGGTTATCCTTGATATGCGCCAGGAAGCCCTTGATGAAGCTATGGCGTATTTTAACCGCCTTAAGCAGCCCGCCCACCCCATCAAGGTCGATATCACCAACCGTGAGGCTTATGCCCGCGCCGCGGATGAAGCGGAAAGGATTTTCGGGAAGATACACGTTCTGGTAAACAATGCCGGTGCCTCTGTCATCGCCAACGTGCGGACGGCTAATTATAAAGACTGGGATTACATCATGGGCACCAATGTCGGCGGTGTCATCAACGGCGTCGTCACCGTCTTGCCCCGTATCCTCAAGCATGGCGAAGGCGGGCATGTCGTTACTACCTCGTCGTCTCTCGGCATGTTCGCCATGAGCGGCATGGGCCTTTACTGCACTACCAAGTACGCCGTGGCCGGTATGATGGAAGCCTTGGCCGCGGAGCTTGAAGGTACCGGCGTCGGCGCCTCGGTATATTTCCCCGGCCCGGTCAGGACTAATTTCGGGGTTTCCAATAAGGCCAACCGGCCGGACCACCTGAAGAATGAGGGGCCGGAAGTAAAAGAGCCTAATCCCATGAATGACGCCGGTTACATGGAGCCGGAAGAAGTCGGCGAGCGCATTCTGCGCGGCATCCGGCGTAACGACCTGTTTATCATGAGCCACCCGGAGTTCCGCAAGGGCATCCAGGCGCGCAACCGGGCGTTATTACGCGCTCTGCCTGATGAGCCGCCGAACAAAAAACGCATTGCCGTTCTTAAGACGACCAGGGACCTGCTTTATAATCCCATGTATGATAAGCAGACTACCCCGGGGGCGCCGGACTGGACTACGCACTGATTTACGCTTGAACCTGGTGTTTTAGGTGTATAGCCGCCGTTGGTCCGTTTGGTCTCATCCGCGTTGACGGGACGGGTTAATAAAAAAGAGTAATTTGTATTGATATAAGCGGAGGAAATTATGAAAGATTTTGCTGGGAAAGTTGCCTTTATCACCGGTGGTGCTTCCGGCGCTGGTTTCGGCCAGGCCAAGGTGTTCGCGGAAGCGGGCTGCAAGGTAGTTATTGCGGACGTCCGCCAGGACCACCTTGACGAGGCCAAAGACTACTTTAAAAACAAGAAAGCCAAGGTTCATACCATCAAGCTGGATATTACGGACCGCCATGCGTATGCGGCCGCCGCCGATGAGGTGGAGAAGGTATTCGGGGAGCCGCCGCAGCTTTTAATCAACACGGCGGGCGTTAACACCATGGGCCCCGCTGAAGCTACCTCCTATGCGGATTATGATTGGGTACTTGGGGTCTGCCTGGGTGGTGTCATCAATGGGATGGTCACCTTCGTGCCCCGCATGATTAAGGCCGGTAAAGGCGGCTACATCGCCACCACTTCCTCGATGAGTGCCTTCCAGGCGTCGGCCATGGTGGCGCCGTACTCGGCTGCCAAGGCGGCGGTCAACAGCCTCATGGAGTCTTACCGCCAGTCGCTCAAACCTTACAACATCGGCGTGTCCTGCCTTTGCCCGGGCAACATAAAGTCGAATATCTTTGAAGCCGTGCTTACCCGGCCCAAGCATTTACAGGATTCCGGCTATGTGGAAAGCCAGGATACCATTAATGCGCTGCGCTCCTTCCACGCGACGGGCATCGACCCCGTGGAACTGGCGCACATTCTTAAGAAGGGCATCGAGGACGAGCAGTTCATCATCATCCCGTTCCCGAATGCGAAGGATATGCTCCGGGGGCACATGGAGCGTATCGTGGACTACGCCAGCCCGGAAGGCTCCAAAAAACAGGACGAAGCCTATAAAAAAACCATGGAGAATATAACCCGTATGGAAGGCAATCCCATGCAGGAAGCCGAAAAGACGGGCTATGGCAAAGCCAGGGAAGATTTGACCTGGGTCAAAGACCATTTCAAAAAGTCGAAATAGCAAGGGTGCTTTTTCGGTCCGATGATTTAGCGGTTCTTTGACAGGAGGCTATAATGGCAAATAATTTACTGACCACGGTAATGAATCCCGCGGCTAAAAGCCAGATAATGACGGCTGAAGGCCAGCGCCAGAGCATGGGCATCTTCGGCTTTCAGCCGCCCTCCACCACGCTGGCCAGGCGGCTGGATACTCTGGAAAACAAGACCGTCTATCTGGTGGATACCGGTTTCGGCGGCAGCTACAAGTTCATGATACAGCTGCAAAAGTGGTTCACGGAGAACATGCCATCCGTCACTACCGTAAGGAAGCGGAAAACGGGTCATGTTTTTATGAACGATTCGGACACCACCGACCTCTGGTCTGAGGTTAAGGCCAAAGGTCATGCGGTGGTGCTCGGCGTTGCTGGCTGACCGGGCTGTGTGGCGGCGGTCGCCGCCAGTGCCAGTAAGCTTGAAGCGGAATACGATATCCCGGTGGCCCCTGTCGCTACCCTCGAGTTCAAGAGCGTGGCTGATGACTTGAGGTCTGCCAATATGTCTTTGCCTTTCATCTACACCCCCCACCCGGTGGTCGGGATGTCCCCGGAAGCTTTGGATAAGTATATTGCCGGCGATGACCCGGATACGCATAAACCGGTCATCGGTGAGATAATTGACGCTTTGACCAGGCCGGTGGACGTTAACCGCAATAAGCCGGAGGCGGCCGTAACCGTAAAAACGGACACCTCCAGTATTTTCCTGGAGCCGGATACGGAAGACAACTTCCAGCGCCTGTTTTTTGAAAGAGGCTGGACGGATGGCCTCCCCGTTATCCTCCCCACCGAGGAGCGGGTAAAGCGGATGCTGGCCGGCACCGGTCGCCCCCCGGATGAGGTGGTTGGTGAAATAGAAATAATCAACTTTGATAACACGGAGCTGGTCAAGTACACGGTGTCCAATATCGCTATTTTCGCGGTGATGGCCGGTGCCAGGCCGGAGCATTTCCCGGTGATTCTGGCTATCGCCTCCACCCGGCAGGCGGCTTTTACCCCCTCCACCACCGCCTTTTCCAGCATGATTCTGGTGAATGGCCCCATTCGTAAGGAAATCGGCATGAACGCCGGCATGGGCGCCTACAGCCCTATCAACCTGGCCAATTCTGTTATCGGCCGCTCCTGGACGATAATGTCCATCTGCTGGGGCTACACCCGGCCCAAGAAAACCCTCTGGAGCTCTCAGGGCAACAACTTCCTGTACAACAACATGTGCGCCGCCGAGAATGAGGAGCGCAGCGTCTGGACGCCGTTTCACGTTGATAAAGGCTTCAAGCCCGGGGAAAGCACGGTCAGCCTCTTCCGCGGCTGGACCCTTTTCAACAGCGACGGCGCGGCCGCCCACCGGACGGTCGGCGAGGAGCTGAATTACCAGATGCAGGTAATGCCCGGCATTGACTCCGCGGCCACTATCATCATCGACCCCCTGGTGGCCCGGAACCTCAAGGAGAATGAGGGCTTCGCCACCAAGCGGGATTTCTGCGTCTGGCTGTCCAAGAACCTAAAAATACCCGCCGGCAGGTACTGGGGGACCGACCACGTTGACCTGATGATGGGCCACCTGCCCAACAAGGGCGTGGAGCCTTATGCCTCCTGGAAAAAGGCCCCCCCGGACGAGTTGATACCGCACTATTTCAATGCGGACAACATCAATATCCTGGTGGTGGGCGGCGAGACCAGTCCTTTGTGGAAGGCTTCGGATTACGGCTACCTGACCAGCGCCTCCATAGACAAGTGGCGCCCGGCCGGTTCCGCTATCGACTGCAAAGACGGTTCCTGCGGCCTGCCTGACCCAGAAGATATCGACTGCAAAGATGGTTCGTGCGGACTGCCGGATGCCCCGGCTGAATACGATAAATAAATATTTCCTCCCCGGCGCTTAGCGGCGGGGGAATACAGTTGAAGCTTATCTCGGCGCGGTTATAGCCGGATGGACTTACCGCCATCTTTCAGGTGGCACCTCAGTCCCGGCTGTTAACCGTGCCGGGAAATATATAGCCCTGAAAGCTCCTTCCGGTGATGTGTGCCTTTTTCCCTGGGTTAGGTTTAAAGCTTGTTTCCGGTTTCGTGTAAACGCTGTAGGGACTTTTCCGTTGCCGCTGAGATAAAATAGGGTGTAGAAGTATGTCAGGGAGGCTTAAGCTATGGGTAATACGCCTCGGGAAAAAACAGAGACCCGTATCTATGGTTCTCAAAAAATAGATGTGGCTATGAAGCAGGCTATTCCCCCGGAAGCCCCTGATAGCGGCTGCCCGGAGCTTAAGTCGGAGGTTACCGTCACCGGCGGCATCCGCTATGAACGCGATGTGCCGGTGAAGATGCGCGATGGCGTTACCGTCTATACTGATATTTACCGGCCGGAAGGCGCCGTCAACCTACCGGCCATTATCGCCTGGAGCCCTTACGGCAAGCGGGGAGGCTACCTGGGCAGTCCGGTCTACGGCGTGCCGCCCGGTACCGCCTCGCCCATGGCCAAGTTTGAAGGCCCTGACCCGGCTTACTGGTGCCATTACGGCTACGCGGTGATTAACCCGGACTCTCGTGGCGTTTTCCACTCTGAGGGTGATATTTTGCAGTTCTGCTCGGCGGAAGGCCGTGACGGCTATGACCTTATCGAGTGGGTGGCCGCCCGGGACTGGTGCAACGGTAAGGTTTCGCTCAACGGCAACTCCTGGCTGGCTATCGCCCAGTGGTTTATCGCCGCGGAAAAGCCGCCGCACCTGGCCTGTATCGCCCCCTGGGAGGGCTTCGATGATTTCTACCGTGATAACCTTTTCCAGGGCGGTATCCCGGAAATCGGTTTTGTCGGGCGGGGCAACGATCGTACCTGCGGCCGGGGTTTTTACGAAGACCTGCCGGTAATGATGTGCAACTATCCCCTGATGAACGCCTACTGGGAAGACAAGCGGGCTAAAGTGGAGAATATCGATATTCCCGCCTACGTCGTCGCCAGCTATAACCCCCTGCACACCCACGGCACCTTGGACGCCTTCCGCCGTATGGCCTCGCCGCACAAGTGGCTGCGCGTTAATAACACCCAGGAATGGCCGGATTTGTACCGGCCGGAAAACCTGGAAGACCTGCGCCGCTTTTATGACCGCTATCTCAAGGATATCCACAACGGCTGGGAGCTGACCCCGCGGGTGCGTGTTTCTGTGCTTGACCCCGGCGGCCGGGATATCGTTAACCGCCCGGAAAGCGATTGGCCGCTGCCGCGGACGCAATGGGAAAAGCTTTACCTGGACGCCGCCTCGTTGAAACTCTCGCCGGAGCCGCCGGTCGCTGCATCGCTGGTACGCTATCGTGCCGACGATGATAATGGCCAGGCTGTCTTTACTTACAGTTTTCCTGAAGATACGGAGATAGTTGGTCATATGAAGCTGCGTCTCTGGGTCGAGGCGGCTGGCTCGGATGACATGGACCTGTTCGTCTATGTCAGCAAGACGGATGCCATGGGCAATCCTCTCTCGCATTTGGTGGTGGACTTTCCCCACCCCGGCGCCCGCGGCCTGCTCCGCGTTTCTCACCGGGAGCTGGATGCGGAGCGTTCGACGCCGTCGCAGCCGTTCCTGGCGCACCGCCGCGAGCAGCTCCTTAAGCCCGGCCAGGTGGTGCCCGTGGATATCGGCATCTGGCCCTGGGGCATGTTATGGCACGCCGGTCAGCAGTTGCGCGTGGCCGTCCAGGGGTTCCATCTCATCTGGATGGACGATGTAGTTTTAGGCAAGACCCCGATTTTCCGCTACGAGCGGCGTAATAAGGGTGAGCACATCATCCATACCGGCGGGAAGTATGATTCATATCTCCTCGTCCCCAGAATCCCCCCGGCTTAAGCCGTAAACCTCACCGGATTGCCGCTGATTTGAGCCCGGAGTTCATATTTCTTCTGACCGCCCCCGGCCAATAATTCGTAACTATTACTATATACTTGGTGGAATATAGTTCTTTTTTTGGCTCTTTGGATTCATTTATTTTCTGCGCATCCCCGGTACAATTACTATGACTGTTAAGATTTCGCAGTGTGAATATCCTTGCCCTTGATGCAATATTGCAGTCGGGACTCTGGAACGGTACACGTGAATCCTGTTGTCCTGGAGCTGTTATTCAGCTCGATTCCGTAAGCAGCAGGGGCGGGGACGGTATGCTTTACCCGGGCAGGAGGGGCTATTTGGAGGCAGGCATGAGAGCGATAGTTTTTGAAGGGATCGAATTTATATTATCGGAGCGCGACTGGAAAAAATTGCTCGCCCGGTTCGATGCCGGCAAAGCCAGTCTTAATACCTATGGTTACTATCTGATCCCCGTCAGGTCCATTTGCTACACGCGCGGTTATAAATGTATCCGCTGTCCGTTAAATTGCCCTCAAAAGAAAATCAATAGCTGCAACTATTTGTTTGAAAAGCTTATCGGCGAGGAGAACATGCACAAGTTGCACCTGCGCGATTCCGGGATTTTATGGTATCCGGAATATGATGCGGATGTTCGTGTCATCCTTCAGAAATTGACCGATTTTTTCAGCCGGGCTGTGCCGGTTAAGAAGCGTAAGGCCAATCGAGCCGACCCCGCCGCTTGAACGTTGCCGACCCGTTATAGCGTTCGTGGTATATAACTGTTAACTCGATGGCAGCATGGGAATATTCATCATGTAAAGGAGGCAATCGAGCCTTGAAAATCATTGTTTGTGTTAAAGTGGTCCTCGACCCCGAAATGCCTGCATCTTCGTTTAAAGTGGATGCGGCCACCAATAAGGTGATTCCGCCCAAGGGTACCCCTCCGGTACTCAATCCCTTCGATGAGAATGCCCTGGAGGCCGCTTTGAGAATCAAGGAAAGCGCCGGCGCCTCCGTGACCGTATTGAGCTTGGGTAAGAATATTTCCAAGGCGGTAATACGTAAATCTCTGGCCGCTGGGGCGGATAGATTGGTCCTGCTGGAGGACGACGCCTTTGAAGACCTGGACGCCTGCACGACTGCCGGTTTATTGGCTGATGCAATCCGCGAAATAGGGGAATACGACGTTATTATCTGCGGCCGGGAAGCGGCTGATACCAGTGCCGGGCAAGTGGGCTTGGGTATAGCGGAAATCCTGGGCATTCCCAGCGTCAGTCTGGCCGGTAAGGTGGAGTTCGCGGATAATCAATTGAAAGTTGATAGGGTGTTGGCCTACGGGACGGAGACTATCGGTGTCTTGTTGCCCGCTTTGGTCACGGTCGGTAATGAAGCCGGTGCTCTGCGTACTCCCGGCATCAAGGCGGTTATGGAAGCGCAGAAAAAACCTTTGACCGTCTGGAAGGCGGCGGATCTGGGCTTTAGCCAGCCTCAAACCAGGAAAATCGGCGTCCGGAAGGTTTTTCAGCCCGTTCACGAGACCAAATGTGATATCGTTACCGCGGACACGCCGGAAGAAGCGGCGGTCGGTCTGGCCCGGAAACTCAGGGAAGCTAAAGTCCTTTAATAAATACAATTAAGATAAATTCTGCTCGATAAGGAGATTGACATAATGGCTGATTATCAGGGCGTGCTGGTGCATTGTGAAACATCTGAAGGTAAGCTGGCTTCCATCGCCGCCGAGTTGCTGGCCGCCGGGAAAAGCCTGGCTGGAGAATTGGGGCAGGAGTTGAGCGCGGTATTAATCGGCAGTGATATCGCCGGCTTGTCTCAAGAGGTTATTTCCCGGGGGGCTGATAGGGTATATGTTGTGGACCAGCCTTTGCTTAAGGACTATCTCACTGATTCCTATCTTCAGGCTATGGTCAAGGTCATCGGGCAGGCCGCGCCGCGAATTGTCCTGTTGGGCCAGACCCATCTTGGCCGCGACCTCGCACCCCGGCTGGCTTTCCGGCTGAATACGGCCGCGGTCATGGACTGTGTTGCCCTGGCTATCGACCCCGCCACCCGGCGGCTGCTGATGACCAAGCCGGTTTATGGCGGCAATGCCCAGGCTATTCAGGTTTGCGAGTCCGACCCCCAGGTAGCTACCGTGAGGAGCAAAGTAGTTTCACCGCTGCCAATGGATTCCGGCCGGCAGGGTGGGGTCATTAATGTCGCTGTGGATATAGACCCGGCTTTGGTGCGTACCAGGGTATTGGCGAGAAAAGCGGAGACCTCTACCGGCGTCAAGCTGGAAGATGCCGCGGTCGTGGTGACCGGCGGTAGGGGTATCGGCGGCGCGGAAGGTTTCAAACAGCTGGCGGAGCTGGCCGGAACGTTAAACGGGGCGGTGGGTGCTACCCGGCCCGCCTGTGATAATCAGTGGATATCGGATAACGCGCAGGTGGGCTTGACCGGTAAAATCGTCAGCCCTAACCTCTATATCGCCGTGGCCGTCTCCGGCTCCAGCCAGCACCTGAGCGGCTGCTCCAGCTCTAAGGTAATCGTGGCTATCAACAAAGACCCGGAAGCCAATATCTTCAAGTCCGCCCATTACGGCATCGTTGCCGACTGGAAAAAAGCCCTCCCGGCTTTCACCGCTAAAGTTAAGGAGCTGGTATCAGGTTAGTTTAAACGTAATATCTGTGTATATTAGTGGAAAGCATTATTGACATAATATACAGGTCGCATGAATAACCGGCAGTCGGAGCTAAAAGCATCGTCTGTTTTGCAGTCGCTTCACGAGTTGCCCTATACTGATGTTTGTGAACATATTATTGGACTATTTAGCCGTATCATTACCGGGGCGTTGATAGGACATGAATAACAGGCGGGATATTCTCGGGCAGTTCACCTCGGATAGAAAAAACTTGCTGCCCATCCTGTACCGGGTGCAGGCAGGGGAGGGATACCTGTCCCCCGGCGCTGTCGCTGAAATCAGCCGCTTTCTGGATTTATCGGAGAACGATGTTTTCAGCACTGCCAGCTTTTACCCGGATTTACGCTTTACCCCGCACCCCGCCCATACCGTGCGGGTCTGTACCTGCCTGGAATGCCGCCTGCGCGGGGCGGAGGATATCATTTCAACCATTGAGCAAGCTTTGAACACGCCGGCCGGGCCGACCGCCGTGGGCGCAACGTTCCGATTGGACAAAGCCTCCTTCCCCGGCTGCGCTTCCCTGGCGCCGGTCGTCGTGGTGGATGAAGATGTTTACTGCCGGGTAACACCGGACGTAATTGAAGAAATCCTGGCTAAGTACCGTTAGCCGGTTATGCAGGTGACCATGGACTTTGCGGAAATATATCAACGGGCTGTTGCGGCTCGGCAAGCTGAGGAAACCGCGGACGTGCCCCGCGTGTACATCAGCGCGACCGGCTTTGGTCCCGCCGCCGCCCCGCTGCGCGATTCCCTGGATAATATTTTACGGGAAAAGTCCCTGGCTGCCCGTGTCATTGAGGTGGGTTCTTTCGGCATCTGCTATCTTGAACCCGTGGTCTGCATCGCTTTGCCCGGCCGTCCCACCGTCGCCTATGGCAATGTCACCCCGGCGCTGCTTGCCGGTTTAGTGCCCGATTGTATTTCCAGGGGCGATTACCGGCCGGATTTGGCCTTTGCTACGATAGGTGATGGCCGGATTGCCGGCCTGCCTGAAATTTCCGGGCTGCCATTTTTCCAGTCGCAGTCTAGGATTGCCCTGCGCCATTGTGGCTATATCGCCCCCGCTAATATCAACCAGTACATCGCTCGCGGCGGTTACGCCGGGCTGGCTAAAGCTTTAAAAATGCCCCCCGCCGCCGTCGCCGCCGTGGTGAAAGAGTCCGGCCTGCGGGGTTGGGGCGGCTCCCTTGCCGGTGATATGTGGCTGGCCTGCCTGGATGCTCCGGGGGAGGAAAAAAGTTTTATCTGTTACGCTGGTGATGGCGATTCTTCCGACTTCGCTGCCGGCTTGCTGCTGGAAAGCGATCCCCATGCCGTGCTGGAAGGTCTGCTCATCGGCGCTTATGCCGCCGGTGCCTCCCGGTGTTATCTCTGCGTTAATAAGGAGTATCGCCTGGCCCTTGCCCGGCTCCAAACTGCTTTGGAGCAGATGCTGGAGACGGGCTTTCTTGGCGAAAACATCCTGGGTTCCGGCTTCGGTTGCCGTATAGAAATCAGGGAAATACCCGGCTCCGCCGTCTCCCGTGAGGAGCCTGCCCTGTTGCGCACGCTGGATGGCAGGCGCGGTGTTCCCTGTCCCCGCCCGCCGGATGCCGCCGTGGATAACCGGACCGCCTTCGCTGATGCCGCCACGCTGGCCGCTGTCTCCGCTATTCTGGAAAAAGGCGCCGCCTGGTATGCCGGTCACGGCACGGCGGAAAGCCCCGGTACCATGCTTCTTACCCTGGGCGGTAAGGTTAAACGACCCGGTGTTATCGAGGTGCCCCTGGGCGCCACTCTCCGCCGGGTTATTTATGATATCGGCGGCGGCGTAAATGATGATAAGGAAATAAAAGCGGTCATGGTCGGCGGCTTCGGCGGCGGTTTTCTGCCGGAAGCGGCCCTAGATACCCCGCTGGACTATCGGAGTCTTGCCGGCGCCGGCATTGCGATGGCCTCCGGAAGCCTTGTAGTGGCCGATAGCGCCACCTGCGTCGTGGATTTGACTCTACATGCCCTGTCCTTTAGCCTGGCCGGTTCTTGTGGCCATTGTGTGCCCTGCCGGGAAGGGACATTACAGATGACGGAGTTGCTTAAGGATATTACCGGGGGTCGCGGTAAAATGGCCGACCTTGATTTACTTATGGAGCTTGGCGATTGCCTTCAGACCGGTTCGCTTTGCCGCTTCGGTAAAAACGCGCCCGCTCCCGTGCTTACCTCTATCGCTCATTTCCGTGACGAATATGCGGCGCATATTGCCGGACGGCATTGTCCCGCCGGGGTGTGCCGGATGCCGGACGACGCGAAGCAAATTGGATAGGATGGCGAGACTGATTTTGGAAAATATCAAGCTGAACATCGATGGCAGAGAGGTTGAGACTCAGGCGGGCAAGTCTGTGCTGGACGCCGCCCTGGACGCCGGCATTTACATTCCCCATCTCTGCCACCACCCGGACCTTTTTCCGGCCGGGGCCTGCCGCCTCTGTATTATAGAAACCGGGGATGGGCTGGATGCCGTTGCCGCCTGCACCACCGCGGCCGTAGCGGGAATGAACGTCAAGACCAGGTCGCCCCGCATTGACCGCTCGCGCCTGATGACCATGGAGCTGATTCTGGCCAACCATCCGTCGGACTGCACCACCTGTCCCAAGTACCTTAACTGTGAATTGCAGTCGCTCAAGCAGTACTTCGGCGTGTCTGAAGAGCTCCGTGTCAAAAGGCGACTCAAGGAAAGCCCCGCCGTCCGGGATAACCTGCTCTTTACCCACGATTTTAGCCGCTGTATCCTTTGCGGTCGCTGTGTTCGTGCCTGTAACGATCTGCGCGGCGTGGGCGTGCTTTCATTCATTCAAAGCGGTAAAGATACCCATATCGGTACCGCCTTTGACCGTTCCCTGCTGGATGCCGGCTGCAAGTTCTGCGGTGCCTGCGCGGAGGTCTGCCCCACCGGCGCCCTCCGTGATAGCTCGGAGCTTATGGACCCGCAAAAAAGCCGCCGCGCCTCCCTCATTCCCTGCCGCTATACCTGCCCGGCGGAAATCGACGTGCCGCGGTATCTCCGCTTTATCAGTGAAAAGAACTTTGGGGCGGCGGTCGCGATTATTCGGGAAAAGGTGCCCTTTCCCGCCGTGCTCGGCTATGTGTGCAACCACCCCTGCGAGTTGGTCTGCCGCCACGGCCATCTGAATGACGCCATTGCCATCCGGGACCTCAAGCGCTTTGCCGCGGAAAATGATGACGGTCAATGGAAGAGAAGCTCTCACCCCGCCGGTTCTACCGGTAAGCGGGTTGCGGTGGTCGGTGCCGGCCCCGCCGGGCTGACGGCGGCCTACTATCTGGCCGTCGCCGGGCATGGCGTTACCGTGTTTGAAGCTATGCCTCAAGCCGGCGGTATGCTGCGCTATGGCATCCCCGCCTACCGCTTGCCCAGGGATGTTTCGGCTAGGGAGATTGAGTGCATTCGGGAGGCCGGGGTGGAAATCCGCACCGGCGTGAAAGTGGATTCTCTGGATAAGCTTTCGGATGAGGGCTATGACGCCATTTTAGTGGCCGTGGGCACGCACCGCGGCCAGAAGCTGCCCCTGCCCGGCGCTGACCTGGAAAATGTCATCGTTGGCATCGACTTCCTGCGGGACGTCAATATGGTTATGGATGTTAAAATCGGCAGCAAGGTGCTGGTGCTTGGCGGCGGCAATGTCGCTATCGACTGCGCCCGGGTTGCCAAACGCCTGGGTGCGGAGGCGGTCGCTATGGCCTGCCTGGAATGCGGCGATGCTATGCTGGCCTCTCCGGAGGAGATTGAACAGGCAACGGGGGAGGGCATCGTCATTCACCCTGCTCACAGCTTTATTGAAATCACCGGGATCGGTGGCCGGGTTTCCGGCGTGGTGTGCCGCAACGTAAAATCATTTGAGTTCGACGAGGACGGGCAGGCCCAGGTGGAAGTCGAGGAAGATTCGGAGCATACCCTGCCCGCTGATACGGTTATCTTCGCGCTGGGACAGCGCCCGGACGTGCCCGAGGACTTCAATCTGGACACCGGCCGCGGCGGCGTCATCGAGGTGGATGAGTTTACCCGCGGCACCAGCCGTGACGGCGTTTTCGCCGCCGGCGACGCGGTGAGCGGCACCTCCTCGGTTATCGAGGCTATCGCCTCGGCCAGGAAAATCGCCAGCGTTATCGATAGCTATCTCGGCGGCTCCGGCGAGATAGAGGAGAAACTGGCGCCGGTATCTGAGCCGGACGCTTTCCTGGGGCGTGATGAGGAATTCGCCGCGCTTAAACGGTGTCCGCCATCTCTGGTACCCGGGGAACAGAGACAAAACACCTTCGACGGAATAGTAGATGGCTACGGGGTGCAGTCCGCCGTTAAAGAGGCGTCCCGCTGCCTCCGGTGCGACCTCCGTTTCAAAATCTCACCCATCAAGTTCTGGGCGGATTACCCCTCCAAATAATATCGCACAGTTTTCCCTTGCTACTTGTCACTTGGTTATTGTTACTTGGGGGCGGCGGCGCGGAATGCATATTATTTAGGATTTGGTGTTTGAGGTGGGGTGGAAGAGTATGCCAGTTCCCACTTGTAACTTGCCACTTGGCTATTGTTACTTGGGGTGGCGGCGCGGGGGGAGGTATGGTGGGCCACTGTGGACTCGAACCACAGACCCCAGTCTTATCAGGACTGTGCTCTAACCAGCTGAGCTAGTGGCCCATGAAGCTATTCTATTTACTTGTGCCATCCGGCCCGAACCGCAGACCCTCCCGATGTTATCGGGATGCTCTAACCAGCTGAGCTAGTGGCCCATGAAGCTATTCTATTTACTTGTGCCATCCGGCCCGAACCGCAGACCCTCCCGATGTTATCGGGATGCTCTAACCAGCTGAGCTAGTGGCCCTTAACGTTAACCATTTTACGATGAAAGAAGGATAAAAATCAACTTTATATCTAAACGGAGAAGCGGATATACTCCCGGCTGTTGTCTGACGGGCCGTTTTCTAAGTCCCCCTGGGCTGCTTTGCCCGCTACCTTTAGCCACAAATTACGTCCGGCGCTATTGTGCTTGTTAAACTGGATGTTCCATGGAAAAAACATTCAAACATTTTAATACCTGAATTCTAACCTCGACAATAGCTATATCGGCTTAAAATTATGTTGCATTAAACCTTATAATGGAAAAGGCCATACTAGTGGAGTAAGAAGATGACTATACACCTGAAAAATCAACTCAAGAAACACTTGCCGGATAGGCTGAGGGTTGTCCTGAAGCCGCTGTTCGGCATTTTTTACGGAGCCTTGCGCACGGTAGATAAAATATGGGATAAAATAGCTAACCGCATCGTCTATGATAAGCAAACGGCCGCAGAAATAACCGAGTATTTCCGGCTGGACAGGAAACAGGCCGGGCTTATGCTCAAGTCAGGTGTCACGGCCAACGCGCTTTTATGGCAGGCATTATCTCCGGATACGGAAGAGGCCACCAGGAATTTTTATAAAACTACGCCGTTTTACGTTTTTGACCTGGCTTACTGGCACATGGAAAAGAGGCAGCAAAAATTCAGGGACAAGGTGGTTAGCGCGGCCTCCGGCGAGGTGCTGGAATACGGGGGTGGTATTGGTGATTTATGTATCCAGCTGGCGGAAAAAGGCCTGGATGTAACCTATGGTGATTTAGCCGGGGTCACTTTTGATTTTGCCGGATGGCGGTTCAAGAAAAGAGGGCTTGATATAAAAGTAATGGACCTGGAAAATGCAAAACTCCGGGGCCCGTATGACACGATTATCTGTATTGACGTCATCGAGCACTTGTCTCAACCGGAAGTGGTACTGGAGGAAATAGCCGCTTCGCTTAAGCCGCAGGGAAAACTGATTATCACCCTGTGGTTTGACCTGGACGATGCGGCAACACACCCCATGCACTTTAAGCTGCATTCTGATGTTGAGCAGTTGATGCAGTCGTTGGGGCTGCAAAAGACGGATAATAGATGGCTCTGGGTCAAAGCAGCGGAAGATGGCGTATCTGCCGGAACGCCGCTAAATAAAATCCCATCAACCCGCGGATAACATAGAAAATGATGTCTTCCCGCTTTTATCGGAACGGCCGTGATAAACCGTTTTGCTTGTTGTCACTCCCGCGCAGGTAGCATACCCAGTATGTTAATCGGAGCCGGAATCCACCCTCTGCCAGCCTGATATTTAGGGGTATTGGCGTCCCTTCTTAAAAAAAGGGACAAGACAAAGATTTATATATCCCCACCCCTTATCACCGCCCCAAATCAACCTATCCCCCTGCCCCCTTCCCTTTCAAGGGAAGGGGGTGAAAATAAGAAGAGGGGCGATCCGCCCCTCTTGAAAACTCCCCGTAATAAACGGTCTCTCCTTATCCCGCACTCCCTTAGGGGTATTGGCGTCTCCCTTTCGTAAAGGGAGATAAGAGAGGGATTTTGTTTTCCGACCCTCACACGCGCTACTTTTGGGGTATTGACGGCCCTCTTTCGTAAAAGCCTGGTCTGAGCCTGCTGAAGTAAGGATTTAGGGAAATATTGTCCCCCGTTGTCATTGCGAGGAGTCCCGATGAGCTTCTTTACTCCCGTGAATCGGGCTGACGTGGCAATCTCACTGCCTTGTCATTAAAACACAGGCTGGAATCCACTTTTAGAGAATCCTGATTTTGGGGTATCGGCGTCTCCCTTTCGTAAAGGGAGATAAGAGAGAGATTTTGACCCCGTCATTCTGACCTGCGTCAGAATGACATGGAAGGAAAAGGCAAGGAAAATGAGAGCAGGGTAATATTGACATAAAGTTATATAATATATAATGTATCATTATACAAATGGGAGAAGAATTATGATAAATGATGAGTTAATACAAAGAATTCAGTGCATTTATACAGCACTTGGTTCATCAATAGAAACTGATATAAAAAAGTTAAAGCCAAAGGTAATACAAGATAGTAATAAAACAGTAATTCTCCAGGATTTTAGTGGTGGTCGTAAAGACTCAGAAATTAGAAATATTGCAAACATATTGATCTTCAATGTCGCGAATTTAGGTAGTCACCTTAAAAAATGGTCTAATGAAAATGATAAAGATAAATCTAAGGTAGATGCTACATTCAAGAATTCTAAATCAATAAGAATCATTAAGGATTTGTCTAACAATGAAAGACACGGTTATGACCCAACGAAGAAAGGAAACTCTGGATTAGCCCCCAGGCTTAATGGAATCAGTTCAATTATGCAAATGACCACTAAGCCCACAAAAGGTTCTTTTGTTGCCTATACATTTAATCGCCAGGGTGAACAAAAAATATTAGGAAATGGAAGTTATAAAGTCATTATTACGGGTGAAATACTAGATTGTAGTGGGAATAAGATAGGGGATTTATACGATACCTTATTAGAAGCGATAAAAGACTGGGAAAAATTGCTTAGCGGATTTGGTGTTGACATGACCTTACCCCATTCTTAGTGCCATCTGCATCTTAGCGTCTTCCGGCTAGTTCTATGAAATCCTGGGGTGCCAAGCCGCCCAATGAGCTATGCGGCCTGACAGTATTATAATCCTTTCGCCAGCT
>JBAZGT010000012.1 GCA_041652735.1 Dehalococcoidales bacterium
GAAAAGCCAAGAAAGTAGCCCTCGTCGCCTGCATGAGGCGGCTGCTCACTATCATGAACTCAATTTTAAAACATCAAAGAGCTTGGCAATATGTATAAATTAACACAGTTGCTCTCCAAACGGGTCAAACGTTTATGCAGGAATCAACTGTTTGTAAAGGGGGAAGTAAATAGAGAGGGGCTAGCGCCCCTCTCCGTCAAGCTACTCCCTATTGAGAAACACATGAGGAAAACCAAATGCAAATAATACCCTAATAAAGATACCATGGCAAAAGAGGGGCGTTATTAGCCGCCAACGGGTAATCCCGGCATGAAGACGCCGGTTATGATGCGGCGCTGATTACGGGACAACCAAAATCACGGGTTTTTGACAGACAGAGCATCAATAATCAGCGAGGCGGCTTCGTCCAGATTAAAGTGCTCCGTGTTTATCACCAAATCATAGTGCAGGGGATTTTCCAGCTCTTCCTTAAAGAACCGCTTGATAAACTCGTGGCGGGAGCTGTCAAAGCTATTGATTTCCTGCCGGGCGGCTTTCTCGTCCAGATTGCGGATGCTCATGATACGGTCCACCCGCAGCTTGAGCGGCGCCACCACCATCACGTGAAAAACACCGGGAAAGTCCTTAAGGATAAACTGGCTGCCCCGCCCCCGGATAACGATAGCATTACCGGCGGCCAGCTCTTTGACTACCGATTCCAGTCCCCTTAAATAGCTGGGGTCGTCCAGGGGTATCTGGGAGGCGGGAAGATATACCGGAATAGGCGCGCTGAGGCCTTCCGGGCTGGCGATGGGGTAAGCGTGGGCGATGGCATCGCCGATGCGTTTGAAAAAGGTGGCCGGCGGCATCTCTTTAGCCTCGATTTTCTTGCTGGTGGCATTTACCTTTTCCGCCACGCCGGCGATAATTTCCCGGTCAACATAGTCGATGTGGAGCCGTTCCGCCACCTTCTTCCCGATATCCGGCGCCCCGCTACCGAATTGCCCTCTGATAGTGATTACCGGCATCTTTCACCTCCTGCCAATGCGTTTCACGGTGTGGATCAATCATGCCTCTCCCGGGCGACACTTCCAGCATCATTATACCAGAGTAAATTCAGCCAAAGATACCCCCTGTTATTTTTAGTTATCAATGTCTTGATTATGCTATGATATTACTATCATTCAAGGAGTAATAAAATATGCTTATCGTGATGAAGAACGACGCCACCGATGAACAGGTGACCGCCGTTATCAAGGAAATAGAGAGAATGGGACTGCGCGGCGTGCCCATGCCGGGCGCTTTGCGCACCGCCGTCTGCATCATCGGGAACAAGGGGTCGGTGGACGCGACGCAACTGCTGGCCATGGATGGCGTGAAAGAAGCCATCCCGGTCACCAAGCCCTACAAGCTGGTCAGCCGCGAGACCAACCTGGAATCGTCCGTAATAACCATCGGGGAGGTGGTTATCGGGGCGGGCGAACCGGTCATCATGGCCGGGCCCTGCGCCGTGGAGAGCGAAGAACAGGCGCTGACTATCGCCGCCATCGTGAAGAAATACGGAGCCAAGGTGTTCCGGGGCGGCGCTTTCAAGCCCCGCACCTCTCCTTACGCGTTCCAGGGGATGGGGGAAAAGGGGCTTAAAATACTGGACAAGGTACGCCGCGAGACCGGACTGCTGATTATCACCGAGGCCACCGACAGCGAAAACCTGTTCGCGGTGGAAAAATACGCCGACATCATCCAGATAGGCGCGCGCAACATGCAGAACTACTCCCTGCTGCGGCTGGCCGGACAGACCAAAAAGCCGGTGCTGCTCAAGCGCGGCTTCGCCGCTACCATAGATGAATGGCTGATGGCCGCCGAGTACATCATGTCCGAGGGGAACAACCGCGTGATTCTCTGCGAAAGGGGAATACGCACCTTTTCCGACACAACGCGCAACACGCTCGACCTCAGCGCCATACCAGCCATCAAGGCGGTCAGCCACCTGCCAATCATCGCCGACCCCTCCCACGCCGCCGGAAGGCGGGACTACGTGATACCTTTATCCCGGGGGGCGATAGCGGTGGGGGCGGACGGCCTGCTGATAGAGGTACACCACGACCCCGCGCACGCCCTTTCCGACGGGATGCAGTCTTTATACCCGCACCAGTTCGAGCAGCTGATGCAGGAAATAGGCCGGCTCCAGCAGTTCCTCTAGGCCGCGCTGCCCGGAAAAACCCCAGCTAACGATCCAGCACCACGATTTGCCCGCTGATATATTTATGTCAAGCAACTGGCGGGGCGGTGCTGGGGGGTGTCGCCATCAACTGCGGCCCGGAAGTGCTGACCGCGTGATACAGCGAAGCCAACGCCAGACTGACCCACATCGTAGCGGGTATCACCCCTACGCCAAGACAAATCAACCCGGCAATCACGATGGGAATAGCCAGCAGGCCGATGAGGAATACCGTGCCGGCGTGGCCGCCGGTCATTTTCCAGCTGGCATCAATCGCCGCAGCGGCTCCCATTTTTCTATCTACCACCAGGTAAGGAACGAAAGCCAGCTTGCAGGCGATGATGATGCCGGGGACGATCAAGAGTATCAAGCCAATACCTATGAGCAGTCCCAAGAGAAAGGTGGCAGCAATAACGTTCCAGTAATTCCGGAAACCCTCAAACATGTCCCCGATATCCACTTTCTGCCCACGCGCCGCTTTCAGGTAAGCGAAGTTCATACCCATGTTCAACGGCCATAATACCAGTACAGTAAACGCCAGGGACACCAAGTTCCAATACAGCGGCATGGTATTACCTCTCCACTGCGCGATGGTCTCCGGCAGGGAAAAGGCGAAGGATATAGCCCAGGTGATTATCATAATCACCAGCAAATCTAGAAAGTGCTTCCAGAGCTGGTTCCACCCGTTGCCGTAGGCTGACCCGACGCCGGGCTGGAGCATTACCGGGGATGCGTTAGCATTACTCGGCTGTTCCATGCTTGCCTCCTTCAGTTTCAATGCGGCGAGTGTTGATTTCCGCTTGCTTAAAATAACAGTTTTACGAAGTGTTTGTCAAAGCCGGGAGGAAGGACTGTACTAACCCTTTTTCCTCTTATCCCTCTCGCTCCCCTTGCGGTCTGTCTTTCAGGTGGAGTCTTCGCTTTAACAAGGGGAATGGTAGACTGTACCAACCCCTCTTCCTCTTATCCCTCTCCCCGCTAGCAGGGAGAGGGACGATAGTTTGCAGTATAGCTAAAATCCCTCTTTAATCTCCACGTTTGCTTCGTTCATGGCAGTCCCTTTTTTAAAGTGAGAGACGAGAAAGGGAAACCCCATTTCCCAGACGCAACTGGACAAACGGACAGGATATTACCCCTCTTTACACCAGTGACAAGCGACCGTATCAGGCGTATTATTAGGAAAATAAACAGAAAAAGGAGACCAACGGTGACAACTACAGATAAAACCTACCCGGTAAACATCAGGGGGGAACTATCCTCGCCGCCACAGCGCGGCTGGTGGCTGATCAAATGGCTGCTCGGTATCCCGCACTACATTATTCTCGGCTTTCTCATGATAGCTTTCGTGTTCGTGGCCTTTATCGCCTTCTGGGCCATCCTGTTCACCGGGAAATATCCAAAAGGGTTGTTCAAGTTCAACACCGGCGTGCTGCGCTGGTGGTGGCGCGTATCTTTTTACAGCTACGGCGCCCTGGCGACGGACAAGTACCCGCCGTTCAGCCTAGACCCCGACCCCAATTATCCCGCCGACCTGGAAATACCCTATCCGGAAAAGCTATCCAAGGGACTGGTGCTGGTAAAGTGGTGGCTGCTGGCCATCCCGCATTACATCATCGTGAGCGTTTTCACCAGCGGCCCGGCCTGGCAAACGCAGGGCTGGGACTATACAGTAAATAACCAGGTCCATCACATGGGCGGGTGGCAGGCAAGCTGTGGCGGGCTGATATTTATCGTGGCTATTTTTGCCGGCGTTTTTGTGCTGTTCACGGGACGGTATCCGAAAGACCTGTTCAAACTGGCTATGGGGTTCAACCGCTGGGCGATACGCGTGGGGGCTTACGCTTCACTGATGACGGATGCCTACCCGCCCTTCCGCCTCTGGGACGACTAAGGCATTTTCTGGCATCTGGGACAGAGGTAGGTGCCGCGGCCGCGCACCACAATGCGCTCGATGGCGGCGCCGCACCTGGGGCATCTCTTGCCGGTACCGTGAGCGACGTTAAATTCAGCGTGGGCGGTGCCGGCATCACCGTCCGGGCGGATATAGTTACGGACGCTGGCGCCGCCCCTTTTCAGGGCTTTGCGCAACACCAAGAGAATAGCATCGTAGAGTCGGTCAACTTCAGCTTTGGTCAGGCTTTGCGCCGGCCGCACCGGATGGATGCCGGCCGCGAACAGGGCTTCGTCCGCATACATGTTACCGATACCGGCGATGACAGCCTGGTCCAGGATTACAGCTTTGACCGGGGCCGTCCGGCCACGTAACAGAGCGGCTAATACAGCGGGAGTAAAATCATCGTCCAGGGGTTCCGGCCCCAGCTTCTTTAAAACGGCGGAAGCGTCTTTTTCCAGCCACATGCGGCCGAACTTCCGGGGGTCGCGGAAATACACGTCAACACCTTTATCCAGGTGCAAGACAGCGCGGGCAAACCTGCCGTCACCGGGGTTGACCAGCAAAGAGCCGGTCATTTTCATGTGCATCACCAGCAGCTCGCCGCTATCAAGGTGAAAAAAGAGGTACTTGCCCCGCCGGGTAATTTCCGTTATCTTACGCCCCACCACCCTCTCCCGGAACGCGGCCACGGACGGCTGCTTGACGATCCTGTCCCAGGCGATGTCCACGCTTTCAATAGTCCGCCCCAAGACGTGCGGCAGCAGCTCGTTCTTAATCGTTTCTACTTCAGGCAGCTCCGGCATGTTTACTCCTTACGGATAAGTAACCCGCCTCCGCCAAGGCTGCGGCGGGCAAGCAAGTGACAAGTAACAAACCCCACCGCTGGATTCCCGATCAGGTCGGGAATGACAGTGAGGCTAAAATCCCCTCTTATCCCTTCCGATTTCATCGGAATCTTCGACTTTATGAAAGGGGGAAAATTAATTATTTCATTTCTCCCCAGTTTTTGCCGGACTTAGTATCCACTTTCAGCGGGACGCTTAAAGCGACAGCGGAGTCCATGACATCGGACACGAGCCGGTGCATCAGTTCCATCTCGCCGTCCGGCACTTCAAAGACAAGCTCATCATGAACCTGGAGCAGCATTTTACTGGCGAGCCCGCGTTTGGCCATTTCGCGGTAGAGGTTAATCATAGCGACTTTGATAATATCAGCGGAGGTGCCCTGCACCGGCATGTTAATGGCCATGCGCTCGGCCGACTCCCGCACCTGGCGGTTGGCGGAATTGATATCCGGGATATAGCGCCGGCGGCCCAATAACGTTTCCACGTAGCCGTCCTTACGCGCTTTTTCCTTAGTGCCGTCCAGGTATTGCCGCACGCCGGGGTATTTCTCAAAATAGGCTTTAATGAACTTCCCCGCATCCTCGCGGGAAAGCTCGGTGGCCTGCTCCAGACCGTAGTCGCTCATGCCGTAGATAACCCCGAAGTTGACCGTCTTGGCAAAGCGGCGCATGTCTTTGGTCACATCCCCCTTTTCTACCCCGAAAAGCAGGGAAGCCGTGGCGGCGTGGATATCCTCATCGTTACGGAAGGCGTGCAAAAGCTCCTCGTCCTGGGAAAGATGGGCCAGCACGCGCAGGTCTATCTGGGAATAGTCCCCGGCCAGCAGGTTCATCCCCGGCGCGGCGATAAACGCCTGCCGCACCTGCCCCCCCAACTCCCCCCGCACCGGAATGTTCTGCATATTGGGGTCGGAGGAAGAAAGGCGCCCGGTGGAGGTGCGGGTCTGGTTAAAGCTGGTATGGATGCGGCCAGTCTTGGGGTTTACCAACTCCGGCAGGGTATCTATATAGGTGGACTTAATCTTGGTGAGCTGGCGGTACTCCAAGACTAATTTGGCGATGGGATATTGCGGCACCAGAGTTTCCAGAATGGACGCCTCCGTGGAATACTTGTCTTTACCCCGGCGCACCGCCGCTATCTGGAACTTATCGGCCAGGACTTTGCCCAACTGGGCGGGCGAGTTGATATTGAACTCGTGGTCAGCTTCAGTATAAATCTGACCTTCCAACACCTTGATCTGCTCACCAAGGGCGGCGGACATCTCCTTAAGCATGGCCGTGTCCACGGCCACGCCATTTCTTTCCATGAGGAGCAAGATGGGCACCAGCGGCATCTCGACATCCGTAAAGAGCTTCATCAAACCCTGCTTTTGCAGCTCCGGAACAAAGATATCCGCCAGCCGCAGGGTCATATCAGCGTCAGCGGCGGCGTAGGCGGTGGCAAGTTTGATGTCCACCTGGGCCATGGTTACCTTTTTAGCGCCCTTGCCGATGAGGTCTTCTATAGGGGTCATCTGAACGCCTATCTTACTTAAAGCCAGAGCTTTCAGCCCGATGGAGTTTTCTCCCAGCAGGTGAGCGGCAATCATAGTGTCCGTGGCAAGGCCGTTGACGGTAATACCCTGCTCCCCCAGCACCATCATGTCAAACTTGGCATTGTGCGCCAGCTTAGCGATTTTCTCGTCCTCAAATACGGGGCGGAGCCGGTCAATGACCTGATGCAGCGGAAGCTGCTGTATCTCGTCAAGCAGGACATGCCCCACCGGGATGTAATAGGCCGTACCCGGCTCCACCGCCAGGGAGATGCCGACCAGCCGGGCCGTCATGGCGTTCAGGCCGGTAGTCTCCGTATCAAAAGCGAAGGAGGCGGCGGCGGAGAGGCGGCCCACTAATGCGTCCAGTTCCGCCGTGTCAGCGACGGTACGGTAGTCACCCTGCACCGGGGTAGTTTTCACTTCAACCGGCGCCGTTCCGCCCGCCGCGCCGGGCAGCTTGGGAATCAGGCTGAAAAACTCTAAAGAACGGAAAAAGTCCGCCACTTTGGGCTGGTTATAGAGACCCACGCGGCATTCGTCCAGGTTAAGGGTGACCGGCGTATCCGTCACGATAGTGGCCAGCGTCTTGCTCCGTTTGGCGTCCCCGGCGCCTTTCCGGAGGGTTTCGCGGACTTTAGGCGGTGTGACTTCATCGAGATGCTGATAGACATTCTCGACACCGCCGAACTGGCTGATGAGCTTGACGGCGGTCTTCTCCCCGATGCCGGGTATGCCGGGGATGTTATCCGAGGGGTCGCCCACCATAGCCTTGTAGTCCGCCACATGCTCCGGGCCAACCCCGAATTTCTTTTTGACCTCTTCCGCATCGAATAGAATGGCGTCCGCCAAGGTACCGCCGCCTTTGGGATAAAGGATTTTCACGCGGGGGGTGACGAGCTGCATGGTATCGGCGTCGCCGGTGACGATAACGGTATCGACGTCCTGCGCTTCAGCCTGCCGGCTCAAAGTGCCGAGGACGTCATCGGCCTCGAATTTATCAATCTCGAAGATAGGGATATTAAAGCTCCTGACCAGTTCCATCACCCGGCCAAACTGGCCGGCCAGGTCCTCCGGCATAGGGGGGCGGTGAGCTTTATAATCTTCAAACATGTCATGGCGGAAGGTAGGGCCTTTTTTATCAAAAGCGACAGCGATATGGGTGGGCTTAAGGTCGTTGAGGACTTTAAGCAGCATCTGGGCGAAGCCATAGACCGCACCAACGACCTCGCCGGTTTTAGAGACAGTGAGTACCCTGGCGGGGCGGTATTTCGTGCCCGCCAAAGCGTGATAGGCGCGGTGGATAATAGCATTACCATCAAACAAAACGAGCAAGGATTTTTCCATAAGCCAATTATAACAGAGGATGGTGGAAAAGGGTAAAGAGCATCAATAGAAAATGATGCGCGAAAGGTTAAAAAATAATAAGGCGCCCCTCAAGGAGAAGGACGCCGCCGCAAAGCCGTACGCTTTGCCCCATTCCGCCCCCGCCTTATTCCTTGGCGGTCCGGGAAAGCACCTCGCTGGCTTTGTCTTTCAACTGCCCCGCTTTTTCCCTTAAAAGTGTACGGGTCTCCTTGCCGGCTTTAGGGGCATAGAGAAAACCGATGGCCACCCCGGCCAGGGCGCCCAGTAAAAAGCCCATAAAAAAGCTGCTGCCGCCATCTTTATCACCCATGTTATTTTTCCTCCTTCCTGGTAAGCTTGCCCACCAGGCCGACAGCCTGGCGGATGCCCTGGATAAAAGCCACGGCTTGAGCAATAGGTTTGGCTACTTCATCTTCAACACTGGTGGAAATATGCTCGATGGTCTTAGCGGTCTTGTTGATGGAATCCAGTACCGGCTTAAGGCGGAAATAGAGCAGGAAAGCCAGGACTACCAGGATGACAATACCCGCTGTAGCTCCCAGTCCGAATATACACAATACAACGTCACGGAATGTTTCCATACGTCAACTACCCCCATTCCCAAGACTTGCTATACGCATTGTAACGCTATACCCCCGTCCTGTAAAGCCGGGAGAAAGGCAGCTAAAAATCGTGGAGCGGCGGGCAGTCGAGCGATTTCAGATAAGACGTATCATTATGGGAGATAAGGACAGCCCGGCCCCCGCTGAACTCAAAGCGGGTAATGCCGCCGGTATCCAGCTTGAAGCTCCAGAACAGGGAGTTATCCAGCCCCAGCAGGGCGCAGATAAGCACCTTGTGCACCACGCGGTGGGACACCAGCACGATAGTCCCTTCCTCACAGCGCGTGACGGCGTCCTGAACGAAAGGCAGCGCCCGGCCGGTGACGTCCGCCAGGCTTTCCCCGCCCGGCATTTTCACCTGCTCCGGCGTATCCTGCCAGTCACGGTAAAGCTCCTCGTATCTTTCCTGCGCCTGCCGCAGCGTCAGCCCCTGCCACTCACCGAAATCAATGTCATTCAGATTACCAACGATATTCACATCCAGTTTATGAAAGCCGGCGATAGCGGCCGCGGTCTTGACCGCCCGCTGCAAGGGGCTGGAATAAACGGCGTCTATTCGCTCGCGGCCAAGGTATCCGCCCAAAAGCCGCGCCTGCCGCACACCGGTATCATTCAGCGGCACATCAGCCCGGCCCCGGAAAGTCGGCACGGCATTCCAGTCGGTCTCACCGTGCCGGGCCAGGATTATTTGAACCATGCTGACTAAACCTCGTAGTCCACTACTTTTCTATCCAGCCGCACCTTCCCGATAAATTCCCCCACCCTGAGGTGCTCCGGGTGTTTCTGATAGGCGTTCAAGTCCTGAATGCTGTCAAACTCCGCGCAGAGCACGATATCATAAGCCGCCGCGGAGCCGTTAATGTTAACGCCTACCTCCAGGGAACGTACGTTCCCGGCCTTACCTTTCAAGCCTTCCAACAGCCGCTTTATCTTCAGCGCGTTTTCCTGCCTGGTGGCGTTTTCCGCGAAGTCTTGAAGCGTCCACATGACGATATGCTTTATCATAATAACCACCGTCAAATTTCTATTCTTTTTTGGTCTCCCCCACCTTTTCCACCTCAATAGTGCACTCCGTCACCAGGGCGGCGAAAGCCCCCACCGCCGCCAAAAGCGGCGCCGCCATAATGCCTACCGCCACCACCGGCGCGCCCACGGAAAGAGGGATTTCAATGATGGTCCTGCCATCGTGGATGAGGCGCACCCGACGGATATTGCCCTCCCTGATAAGCTGCTTAATCTTGTTGACCACCTGGTCACTGGATACGGTAAACTTTTCAGTCTCAGCCATATACACCTCCCGTATAACTGAATCTTAAGTATAAAATCAGACCGGTGTCAAGTGTACTACTATTGTTAAAACGGATTTTCATGATATACTGATTTGATACAGGAGTTTATCGTGAAAAGTAAAGATTTCCTTTCCATTTCCGACCTTACCCGCGAGCGACTGCGCAACCTGATATCCAGCGCCATCGCGATGAAATCCGCGGGGTGGACTTCCGAGCTAAGGGAAAAAATCCTGGTACTGCTGTTTGAAAAACCGTCCCTGCGGACCAGGGTCAGCTTCGAGATTGCCATGAGGCAACTGGGAGGACAGAGCGTGTGCCTGTCCCCGGAGGAAGTCCAGCTGGGAAAACGCGAATCCATACCGGACGTGGCGCGGGTACTCAGCCGCTACGCGGATGTCATCGCCGTACGCACCTTTTCACATGAGAAACTGGAAATAATGGCGAATAACGCGGACATACCGATAATCAACGCCCTTTCCGACCTCGAACATCCCTGCCAGGCGCTGGCGGACATGATAACCATCTTTGAGCATAAACAAACGCTGGAAGGGCTGACGCTGGCCTACATCGGGGACGGCAACAATACCGCCCACAGCCTGATGCTGGCGGCATCCCTGTGCGGGATAAACTTCCGCATCGCCTCCCCGAAAGGCTACCGCGTTGAGGATAAAATTTTAAGGAAGGCCCAGGGATTTGCCCTGGAAAGCGGAGCGGAGATATTTTGTCTAGAAGACCCGCGCCAGGCCGTGGCCGGCGCCGATATCGTTTATACCGATGTCTGGGTGAGCATGGGACAGGAGGCGGAAACAGAAAAGCGCCGCAAGGATTTTGCCGGTTACCAGGTGGACAGCGGGCTGCTTTCACTGGCCAGGAAATATGCCATACTGATGCATTGCGGGCCGGTCCATCATGGTGAGGAGGTAGAGGAAAACCTCATCTATTGCGAGCAGTCCGTAGTCTTCGACCAGGCGGAGAACAGGCTGCACGCCCAGAAAGCGCTGCTGGCAGATATCCTGAGAGGCATCGAGATATTTTTCTCCCGGACACACCGGTGACCAATTCCCTCTCATTAAACTAATATTTCCCCGTAAAGAATACAGATATGACCAAACCTGTTGTTGCCATTGTCGGACGCCCAAATACCGGTAAATCCACACTCCTTAACCGGATTGTGAAAAGGCCGGTAGCCATTACCCAGGACCTGCCCGGCACCACCCGCGACCGCAATATGGCGGACGTAAGCTGGGGGGGTGTCGAGTTCACGCTGGTGGACACCGGCGGACTGGAAATAGACCCGCAGTCCACCATCGCCCACGGGGTGAAAAACCAGGTGGAGACAGCTATCACCCAGGCGGACGTTATCGTCAACGTGGTCGACGCCATCGCCGGGGTAACGCCGATGGACCTGGAAATCGCCGGCCTGCTGCGCAAGGCGAACAAGCCCCTACTGCTGGCGGTCAATAAAGCGGACAACGAAAAGCTGGAGACCGGCGCCCTGGAGTTTTACGAGCTGGGGCTGGGAGAACCGCTGCCCGTCAGCGCCCATCACGGTCGCGGCGTGGCCGACCTGCTGGACAGTATAGTGGCGCTGCTGCCCGCCCACCCGCCGGAGGAGGTCAAGCCGGAAGCCATAAAAGTGGCTATCGTGGGGAGGCCGAACGTGGGCAAGTCCATGCTGCTGAACGCGCTGGTGGGGGGAGAACGCGCCATAGTAGACAGCACACCGGGCACCACCCGCGACGCCGTGGACACTCCTTACGATTACCAGGGGCAGGACATGCTGCTAATAGATACGGCGGGGATAAGGCGGCGGGGCAAGGTCCAGGCCGGGGTGGAGCAATACAGCGTGGTGCGGACCTTCCGGGCCATCGACCGCGCCGATGTAGTCCTGCTGCTGCTCGACGCCACGGAGATGGTCACCTCCCAGGACACACACATCGCCGGCTACATCCAGGAAGCCTATAAAGGCATTATCATCATCGCCAATAAATGGGACCTGGTAGAGAACAAAGATACCGCCGCGTGGAACAAATTCGTCAAAAGCGAGTTCAAATTTGCCTCTTACGCGCCGATATTATATACTTCGGCTAAATCAGGGCTGGGAGTAGATAAAATCATGCCCCAGGTTATCCAGGTCTACCGGGAAAGACTGAAACGATTATCCACCGCCAAGGTGAATGAAGTAATCCAGCAGGCGGTGGCCTCCCACAATAGACCGACAAGCCAGGGCAAACAGCTAAAAATCTTTTACGCCACCCAGGCGGAAGCCAACCCGCCGACCTTCGTTTTCTTTACCAACGACGCCAAACTGGTCCATTTTTCTTACCGGCGTTTCCTGGAAAACAAAATCCGCGAGGCATTCGGTTTTATCGGCACGCCGCTCCGTTTCACTTTTAAATCAAGGGGTGAGTCATGACGGCTTTCATGTACATCTCCGTAGTCGTTATAGGCTATCTGCTGGGCGCGATACCCTTTGGGCTGATTATCGGCAAGGTATTCGCTAACAAAGACGTCCGGGAGGTGGGCAGCGGCAAAATAGGCATGACCAACGTGCTGCGGACGGCCGGTAAAAAAGCGGCCGTGCTCTCCCTCCTGCTGGATATAGGCAAAGGGGCGCTGGCGGTATTTATCGCCGGGCTGATATTTCACGGCAAGACCCAGGAGGAAATCACCATTTTCACCTGGATAGGCAGCGCCAAGGCACTGGGGGCTTTAGCGGCCATCGCCGGGCACAGCTGGTCAGTGTTCCTGGGGTTCAAGGGAGGGCGGGGCGTGGCAACTTTCATGGGGGGGCTGGCGGCAATGTACTGGCCGGCGGCGCTGGTGGGAGGCATACTCATCTTCGGGATAGGTTTCCGCACCAAGTATATGTCACTCGGCTCCATCATCGGGGCTATTTCCGCTTTTATCCTGCTGATGTCTCTCAATATAGCGGAAGTCAAATTCTTCGGCTACAAGAATTATCCTCCGTTCGAATACGTCGTCTTCGCAATGATAGGCGCTCTATTCGTGTATTTCATGCACCGGGACAATATCATACGGCTCTACAACGGTACCGAACGCATGATAGGAGAAAAGTCCAAAGCCGGGACGCCCGCTCACAACAACAATCCCAAATAGCGCAGCAATAATTCTCAACACACAGTTAAAGTTAGATGGAAAAAATCGCCGTTATCGGCACGACGAGCTGGGGGATAACGCTCTCCATACTGCTGGCCTGCAAGGGTCTCGAAGTCCGGTTATGGGCGCGCACCCTCCGTGAAGCCAACGCCCTCAAGAAAAAGGGAACGGACCGTTTCCCGGACGTTACCATCCCCAAAGAGATACTCATTACCCACCAGATACAGGAGGCGATGGAGGAAGCCAGCGCCTTAATCCTGGCAATACCCTCATCTTCCATGCGGCAGAACATATCACGGGCAGCCGCCTACCTGAACAAGACCACCATTATCATCAGCGCTTCCAAGGGCCTGGAGATAGGCAGCAACAAGCGCATGTCAGAGGTAATCGCCGAGGAGATAAATCCCAAGTTCGCGGGAAATATATGCGCGCTTTCCGGGCCGCAGCTGGCCTCCGAAATCATCCACAGCCATCCCGCCGCCGCAGTGGTGGCCGCGGAAGACAAGAACACCGCCCGGAAAGCCCAGAAATTGCTGACCTGCCCCAATTTTTGTATTTTCACCAATATGGATATCATCGGGGTGGAGCTGGGAGGGGCGTTGAAAAACATCCTGGCGCTGGGCGCGGGTATCGCGGACGGGCTGGGCTACGGCGATAACGCCAAAGCCGCCTACATGACGCGCGGCCTGACGGAAATCACCGCCCTGGGCATGGCGCTGGGGGCCAATCCGCTCACCTTTTCCGGCCTGGCGGGGCTGGGGGACGTCATCACCACCTGCGCCAGCCCACTGAGCCGCAACCACTACGTGGGGGTGGAGCTGGCCAAGGGGCGGCCGCTGACGGAAATCCTGGCATCCATGAAACAGGTGGCGGAGGGGGTAAATACCACGCTGGTGGCACATAACATGGCGCAGCAAATAGGACTGGAAATGCCGATTACGGAAAAGCTATACCAAGTGCTGTACGAAAATGCCGAACCCAGCCAGGTGGCCCTGGAATTGATGGGGGGCAATACCCGGCACGAACTGGCCGGGCGGCGCTGGCGCTTGTTTTCCGTGTTCCGGCACCAGAAGCGGACTTCCAGCAACGGCACCACGACCTAGAAAACCGGACGGTTTTTACTTAGATTCCAGGCTTTTCGCCAATTCCTCAAAAAGTCGGCGCTGCTCTTTGGTCAGTGATTCCGGCGTTACCACGCGCAGCACCACCATCTGGTCGCCGCGTCCTGAACCGTGCAGGTGGGGAATACCTTTATCCTTAAGACGAAAGACCTTGCCCGTCTGGCTGCCGGAGGGTATCTTCAGATTAGCGGGGCCGTGCAGGGTGGGCACTTCCGCCTCGCCGCCGAGGGCCGCCTGGGCAAAATTGACCGCTAGATCGTAAATGACGTTATCGCCCTCGCGGGTGAATATTTCATGCGGTTTCACGGAGACCATGACGTACAGGTTGCCCGCACTACCGCCCCGGTAGCCGGACTCCCCTTCCCCGGAAAGCCTGATGCCATTGCCATCATCCACGCCGGCCGGGATGGTAACCTGGATGCGGCGCTTGTGTTTCTGATAACCGAAGCCCTTGCAGTCCGGGCAGGCGTCCTTGACGATAGTCCCCTCCCCGTGGCAATCACCGCAAACCGCGGTATTGATGAACTGCCCGAAAAGGCTGCGTTGCACGCGGCGTATCTGCCCGGTACCCTCACAGGTGGGGCAGCGCACCGGCTGGGTGCCGGGTTTGGCGCGGGTGCCGCGGCAGGCGGCACATACCTCAGTCCGGGTGATTTCTATCTCTTTATCACAGCCCAGCGCGGCTTCCTCAAAGGTGACCTTGATATTGTAGCGCAGGTCATCGCCCCGGCGGGCGGTCTGGCGGCGGCCCTGGCCCGTACCGCCGAAGAAGGCCTCGAAGATATCTCCGAAGCCGCCCATATCAAACCCCTCGAACCCCCGCCCGAAAACGTTTTCGCCGCCGGTGTGCCCGTAGCGGTCATAGGCGGCGCGCTTATCGGCATCGGAAAGGACCTCATAGGCCTCATTGACTTCCTTGAATTTCTCCGAGGCGCCGGTATCATGATTGCGGTCCGGGTGGTACTGCATCGCCAGCTTGCGGAAAGCTTTTTTAACGTCCTCGCCGGTGGCATCGCGCGGCAGTCCGAGGACCTCATAATAGTCACGTTTTACAGCCATGTTATCCGTCCTGAATCCACCGGGAATACTCCCGGCAGACATACTTTCAATTTTATCATACTAGCGGGGTTTACCGCTTGTCAACAAAGCTAGCCCTGAATGATTAGGGGGAAGAGATTAGAGGGAAGGGGGGAAATCCTGAGCGCCAAGCTCTAAATCCTAAACCGATTTGAATTGTTAACTACCAGAAAAAACGCTAGTCTTTATCCGCGGTTTCATCCAGCTGGTATTCCTTGGTGGGGAGCATGTCATCCAGATAGCCCTGCAATATCAGCGCGGCCGCGGCGGCATCATACCTGGTGTCCCGGTTGGTCTTACGGGCTTTCTTGACCATGCGCTTGGCCAGGACGGTGGAAAGCCGCTCGTCCCGGAATTCCACCGGAATATCGGTGTGGCGGGAGAGCTCCGTCACAAAATCACGCACCTTTTCCGCCTGGCTGCCCAAAGAGCCATCCATGGAAAAGGGCAGACCGACGATGATGCGGGCGACGTCGTTTTTACGGGCGATATCGCTAATCAAAGCGAAGTCCGCCGGGCTATTCTGCCGCGAGATTATAGTCAGCGGGCTGGCAAGAATACCCAAAGGGTCGCTCAAAGCCAGGCCGACCCTGACATCTCCGACATCCAGACCTAACGCACGCGAAATGTTACCCTCCCGGACTTACGTGTAACAGTTTTTATAATGAAATCCCTCTCTAGCTCTCCCCATTCGCTTTGCTCAGGGCAGGCTCTTTTCCAAAGGGAGAGAATGATCGTGAAAGCTCATACTCCACAGGCTTTACCAAATCTTTCACCCTCCTTCGTAAGGAGGTCCCAAGGGAGAATTATTCCCTCCCGGCTATATCAGGCTTTTCACCAGAGCGAGGGCTTCATCCAGCCTGTTTGTATCTTTGCCGCCGGCCTGGGCGAAGCCGGCTTTACCGCCGCCGCCGCCGCCGGTGACTTTAGATACCTGCCGGACGATATCCCCGGCGTTATAGCCTTTGGCCACCAGGTCCGGCGTGACGGTGGCGATAAACATGGGCCTTTCGCCGCTGACGGCGCCCAGCACCACGATGCCGCTTTTCAGGCTGTCCCGCAGGAAATCCGCCATTTCCCGCAGCACCTGCTGGCTGTCCGACGATATCCGGGCGGCGAGGACTTTAATACCTTTGATTTCTTCCGCCCGGGCCAGCAGCGTTTCCGCTTCTTTACGCGCCAGATCTCTCTCCAGTGAAAGCGAACGTTTCTTTTCCGCTTCCAGCTCATTAAGCAGAGCGGCCAGTTTATCCGGGACGTTCTCCGGCGCGGCTTCCAGCGACTGCGCCACGCGGCTAAGGCCTGCCAGACTGCGGTCGATGAACGCTTCCGCTTCCCGGCCGGTGACCGCCTCGATACGCCTCAGCCCCGCCCCGATACTCCCCTCGCTTAAAATGTGGAAATAGCCAATCTCACCGGTATAGGCGGCGTGCGTGCCGCCGCAAAGCTCGGTGCTGACCGCGGGGTCGCCGATGCGCAGAACCCGCACCACATCCCCGTACTTTTCATCAAACAAGGCAATAGCCCCGGACTCCACCGCTTTTTTATAGGCGGTCTGCTCGTCATTGACTTTAAGGTTTTGCCGTATTTTATCGTTAACGATACGCTGGACGGCCTTGATTTCAGCCGGGGTCATGGCCGCCAGGTGGGAAAAATCAAACCTGAGGCGTTCCGGCGCCACCAGCGAGCCGCGCTGCTGAATATGCTCGCCGAGCACCTGCCGCAGGGCCGCCTGTAAAAGGTGGGTGGCGGTGTGATTGCGCTGAATGTCCCGCCGCCGCTCCATGTCCACCACCGCCCGCACTTCCTCGCCGGCGGAAAAGCCGCCTTCAACCACATGACCCTGGTGGATAGTAATATCCGGCGGCAGACGTACCGTATCCGTCACCCTAAAGCGCCCGCCAGCCCCGATTATTTCCCCGGTATCCCCCAGCTGGCCGCCCATTTCCGCGTAGAAGGGGCTGGTATCCAGCACCAGGCTGGCGGTCTGCCCGGCGGCTACCGTATCCGCCACCCGGGTGTCCACCAGGAACTTAACGATTCTGGCCTGCCGCTCCAGGCAGGTATACCCCACGAACTCCGTGGCTTTTAAATCCAGTTTGTCAGCGTCCTTAAGCTCCAGCGCCACGTCAAACTTATGAGAGGCGCGGGCGCGTTCCCGCTGCTTTTGCATTTCTGCTTCAAAGCCGGCCATGTCCACGGAGAAGCCGGACCTGGCCACGATTTCCCTGGTCAACTCGATGGGGAAGCCATAGGTATCATAAAGCTTGAAAGCGTCCGCCCCGGCAATCCGCGCGGTATTTTTACCGTCTTTGCCGGCTAAAATCTGCTCCAGGATTTCCAGTCCGGTGCTCAAGGTTTCCTCAAACCTTGTTTCTTCAAAGGTGATGAGCTTGATAATGAAGCTCTGCCGCTGCTTGAGCTCCGGGTAGATATGATTCATCTGCTTGATAGCGGTGGTCGCTATTTCCGCCAGGAAAGGCTTAGTCATCCCCAACCGCCGCCCGAATAAAGCAGCCCGGCGTAAAAGCCGCCGCAGGACATAGCCCCGCCCCTCGTTGTCCGGCAGGACGCCATCGGCGATAAGGAAAGCCAGCGAGCGCCCGTGCTCCGCCACGATGCGCATGGCGGTATCATCTTCCGGGTTGGCACCGTATTTTTTACCGGTAAGCCCGCCGACTTTGTCCATCAGCGCGGCGAAAATATCCGTGGCATAGACATTATCCTGACCGGCCATGACCATCACAATGCGCTCGAAGCCCATGCCGGTATCGATGTTGGGACGGGGGAGGGGGGTATGATTACCCTGCTCGTCCTGGAAGTACTGGGTAAAGACCAGGTTCCAGATTTCCTTAAAGCGCCCGCACTCACAGTTGGGCTGGCAGTCGCTCTTACCGCAGCCTTTATCCACGCCGAAATCGTAGTGAATCTCCGAGCTGGGGCCGCAGGGGCCGGTGGTGCCGGTGGGGCCCCAGAAGTTATCCTCCCGGCCAAAGCGGACGATTTTGTGCTCCGGCACGCCGATTTCCCGCCAGAGCCTGAAGGACTCCTCATCATCAAGATAGATAGTAATCCAGAGGTTATCCGGCGACAGTTTCATGCGTTCGGTAAAGAACTCCCAGGCCCAGGCGATGGCTTCTTTTTTAAAATAATCGCCCACGCTAAAGTTGCCCAGCATCTCAAAGAAGGTCAGGTGGCGGTCATCGCCGACCGACTCGATATCCGTGGTGCGGAAACATTTCTGGCAGGAGGTGAGGCGGAGAGCGGGCGGCCGGGCCTGCCCCAGAAAGAACGGCTGGACCTGCACCACCCCGGCGGTGGTGAGGAGAAGGGTGGGGTCGTTTTTGGGAATAAGGGAGGAACTGGGAATGACCTTATGGCCTTTCTCCTCAAAGAATTTTAAAAAGGCCGAACGTATTTCATCACTATTCATGCGCACGACTCCGGTAAAAAGATGGATTTCTTCCCCTTGATTTTATGGGTAAGAGAGGCCAACTGTCAATGAAAGGAAGCGGCAAAGGAATGCTACTCACATTACTCATGGCAAATAATACCGACGTTATCCATCATGAAAAACGATAATCGGGGGCGGTATTATCGATACTACCCCACCCCGAGATCCTTCGCTACGCTCAGGATGACCGTGAGAGAACAGTTGCTGGGGGCGCCTAATTACAACATCTTTTTCAAGTACTCCCGGAACTCCGGCCCGATGTCTTGCCGCTTGAGAGCCAGGGCCACGTTGGCCTTGAGCCAGCCCAGCGGCGTGCCGGCGTCATAGCGATTGCCTTCCAACTCACGGGCATAGAGTTTCTGCTCTTTCAGCAGCAGTCCCAAAGCGTCAGTCAACTGTATCTCGCCGTTTTTACCGGGCGGGGTGTACTTCAAAATATCGAATATGCGCGGCGGGAGTATGTACCGTCCCACGATGCCCAACCGGGAAGGAGCTTTGGCCGGCTCCGGTTTTTCCACCAGGCTCATCACCTGATAGACCTTATTTTCCGCCGGTTTCGGCTCGATTATGCCGTACTTGTTAGTGTCCTCGTCCCGGACCTGCTCCACGGCGATGACCCCTCCGCCGTATTTGTCATAGACATCCAGCATCTGCTTGAGTCCCGGCACATCGTTATCGACGATATCGTCCGGGAGCATGACGGCGAAAGGCTCGTTGCCGATGATGTCCTTCACCATAAGGATAGCGTGCCCCAGGCCCAGCTGCTCCTTCTGGCGGACGTAACAGATATCCGTAAGACTGGAAATCTCCAGCATCTTGCGCAGCAGTTCGGTCTCCCCTTTACGCTCCAGGAAATATTCCAGCTCCAGAGAGCGGTCGAAGTAGTCCTCGATAGCGCGCTTGCCCATGGCGGTGACCATGATAACCTGCTCGATGCCGGACTTGATGGCCTCTTCCACGGCGAACTGAATGAGCGGCCGGTCCACCAGCGGCATCATTTCCTTGGGCTGCGACCGCGTTACCGGGAGAAAGCGCGTCCCCCAGCCGGCGGCGGTAATAACCACTTTACGTACTTTCATCCTGTCCTCCCTTCATTATCCAAGGCGAAGGCCGCGGCGCCATAGATGCCGGCCTCATTGCCGAGCCGCGCCATGAGGACGCGCGCCGCCCGGGCGTTGATGGAGAAAGGCAGCTCCGCCGCCATTTTCCTGCCCTGCCCTACAATCATTTCCCCCATATCCGCCATCCCCCCGCCGATGATTACCAGCTCCGGGTTAAAGATGTTAACCACGTTGACCATGCCGATGCCCAGGTAACGGGCCGCGCGAGCAATCACGTCCTGCGAAAGCTTATCGCCGCGGCGGGCGGCTTTACCGACCAGCTCCGCGTTTATTTTAGATAAATCGCCGCCCACCATTTCCCCCAGCGATGATTTTTCACCGCGGTCCAGCCGGGCGACAGCATCCCTGGCGATAGCCGTACCGGAGGCCAGAATTTCCAAGCAGCCAGTATTGCCGCAGCCGCACCTGGGGCCGTTAGCATCAATGGTCATGTGCCCCAGCTCCCCGGCCCCGCCCACCGCGCCCAAGTAAAGCTTACCGTCTATAATTATACCGCCGCCGATGCCGGTGCCAAGGGTTAGCATCACCAGATTTGGCACGCCCTTACCCGCGCCATAGCGGTGCTCGCCGAGGGCGGCGGCGCTGGCATCGTTAAGGACAAAAACATCAACCCCGAACCGCTCCTTTACCATAGCCGCCAGGGGGATTTCCACCCAGCCCGGCAGATTGGGTGAAGGTGTTACCACCACTCCCCGGCCGGTATCTATGCCGCCGGCACAGGCAATGCATACCGCACCGATTTCACTTATAGAAATATGCCGGTCATTTAAAAGGCCGGCGATGGCCGCGCAGACACGGCCAATGGTCTTATTCACTCCTTCACTACCCAGCGTGGGACGCACCTCTTTAGCCAGCACGCCGCCGGAAGGGGAAAATACGGCGGTCATTATCTTGGTCCCGCCGATATCCACGCCGACGACGGGCTGCAACTTCTTTTCACTTTTCATCTTTATTCTAAATTCTTGAAAATTACTCCGCCAGAAAGTCCAGCACCAGCCGGTTAAACTCCTCCGGGTGCTCGAATTGCGGCATGTGCCCGCAGCGGTCAAAAACACGCAGTTTAGCGCCGGGGATTTTTTCCACCGCGAGCCGGGCATGGGACACCGGAATGATACGGTCTTCTTTGCCCCAGACCACCAGGACAGGCGCGGTGATTTTGCCCAGACGACTCAACAGCAAATCAGTGAGTTTAGCGCGCTGGCCGCGCAGGTCAATCCCCGCCCGTAAAGCGGAGAGCAGGGCCTTTTTAGCGCCGGGCCGGTCTATCATTTGGAAAGAAAGCTCCAGCAGCTCCGGCGTAATCAAATTATGGTCGAATAATATCGCCTTCCAGGTGCGGCCACAGGAATCGACACCGGGGCGGATCAGCAACTCACCGAGAAGCGGCAGAGAGCACAGACGAAAGTCGAAAATCACGTCCCGGCCCATGCCGGCATTATCCACCAGCACCAGTTTGGTCACCTTTTCCGGGTAATCCAGGGCGAACTGGAGCACCAGCCCGCCGCCCAGCGAGTTCCCCACCAAAGCGGCTTTGGGGACATTCACCGCCTGCATGAAGTCGTTAATAAACCGGACCAGGGTGTTGATATTGCGCACCAGGGGGGTGTTATCGGTGCGGCCGAAGCCAAGCAAGTCCATAGCATAAACGCGGTGCCGCTGCGCTAAAGCTTCAACGTTATGTACCCAGTTTTCCGCGAAGCCGCCCAGCCCGTGCACCAAGACCACGGCACTGCCTTTATCCCCCGCCACCCAATACCGCGTGTTGATGCTGCCTACCTTGATGAATTTATCCTGTAACTGCCCGGTTAACATATTTTCCCTCCCCCGCCTTGCAACAAGGCAGCCTAACCGAACATATTATACACCCGCTTCAAGCGGACACCGTACCGCGCTGCCCGAGCTGCGCCATCAGCACATCCAGGGCGAGCTCTCCCTCCATTTTCCCCGTCTTGATAGCGATGTCCGTTTCCAGGAGCTGATGGTACACCTCCCGGATACGCGCCGGGGAGTACTTGTCCGCCTGGTCCCACGCCTTGCGCAGGACATAGTCCGAGGCCAGCCCCAATTTAGCCTGGATTTCACCCCTGGCCCTCCCCCGTTCCCGCATCTCCCGCACCTGCAAGATAATCCTGACCTGCCGGGCCAGCATGACCAGCACCTGCGCCGGGGCCATCCCCTGCTGAAACAACTGCTGCAATAACTGCTGGGCCGCGCCGATACGCAACTCCAGAATGGCATCCACCATGCTAAAGACGCTGGCATCATGGGCGCTGCTCACCACCGCTTTAACGTCCGCCTCATCTATCAGCCGTCCGCCGGTAAACAGCACCAGCTTGTCAATTTCATTAGCCATCGTCCAGAGGTCATTGCCGACCAGCCTGACCAGCAGGGTAACGGCTTTAGGTGAGATTTTATAGTCCTTCCCCAGCGCCGCCAGCCGCTTTTCAATCCACTGGTTAATCAGCCTGTCCTTCAGCACCGGGAAGGATTTTATTTTACCGAGCGGCATCAGCGCCTGGAGCAGCGGATTATTAGTGCCCGTTTTACCGCCGGTTATCACCAGCTCGGTAAAGGGCGGCAATTGTTTAACGGCTTCCGCTATAGCTTTACAGGCCTCTTCCTGGTCGTTGCGGCGGGAGGACTTTTTCTTAGTTGTTTTGGCTTTAGTTTCAAAGCGTTCCAGCAGCCCCTCAACGACGACCAGGCGCTTGTCCGCCAGGAAAGGCACCGTCTCACAGGCGGCGCGGAGTTGCTCCGGCGTAACCTGCTTGGCTTCCAGGACGGTGGTGTTGGTCATCAAAGCACCAGGGTCGCCGATAGACTTTTTTATCTCTTCCAGCGCCTGACGGATAGAAAAATCATCCTCGCCGAAAAGTACGTGCAGCAAAATCGATACTCCCGCGGCCGGTGTTTCCCCGGCCGGCTCACGCCATTATAACATATTGTTTGGGAATCCCTGTATTTGACAAAAACCCTGTGTATAAGGAATAATCGCACAGAGAGGCCGCAATAAAAAATACCCAGTCCGACTAAAAATCGAGAGGTGCGTTACGATGGCGGAATATTCCGAGGACAACAATAAATACGACGAACTGAAAAAGCTGGCCAATATCGCCACGGACATGCAGCTGGCCGGCAAAATGAGAATTCAGGCCATCAACCTACTCGGCGATATGAGCACTCACGAGTCCCTGCTCGTCCTGCTCAACCTGGTCGCCAACGATAAACTGAACATCGACGAACGGGACCTGGCCATCAAACGGGCGCGGGACATCGTGAAAAAAGGTCGCTAACAGCGGCAGTCTTTCCTATCAGCTATGAGCATCAACATCGGCATTATCGGCCTCCCCCAGAGCGGTAAGACAACCATTTTCAACGCCCTAACCTGCGGCAAGGCGGATACGGTCGTTCACGGCACGGACGGGCTGGCGCCGAACATCGGGATGGCGCACGTGCCGGAGCCGCGCCTGAAGCTATTGAATGAAATATTCCACCCGGCCAAAACCGTTTACTCCGAGGTCAAGTACATCGACATCGGGGCCTCGGTGAAATCACTGGCCAAGGACAAGGGCATCGGCGGGCAGCTACTCAACCAGCTAAGTACGGTAGATACGCTCATCTGCGCTGTCCGCGCGTTCAAGGACGAAAGCATCCCGCACCCTGACGGCAGCATTAACGTTAAGAGAGACATCGAAGCCCTGAACCTGGAGCTGATATTTTCCGACCTGGCCATCATGGAAAGACGGATGGAGAAGCTGGAAGGCTCCCTGAAAGCCGCCAAGCCCGGCGAACGCGCGCCGTTCCAGCAGGAAAAAGAGACCCTGCTGAAGATGAAGACAGAGATGGAAAAGGACATGCCCATCCGGGCGCAGGCCATCGAAGCGCAAGCTCAGAAATATATCAGCAACTACCAGTTCCTGACCGCCAAGCCGCTGCTCATCATCGTCAATATCGATGAAGAGCAACTGAAGCAGGCGGCGGCGCTGGAAGCGGAATACAATAAACAATTTTCCGGCCCCGGCTGCCGCGTGGTCACTCTCTGCGGCAGGCTGGAAATGGAACTGGCGCAAATGGACGCCCAGGACGCGGAGGTATTCCGCCAGGATTACGGCCTGACGGAGTCCGGTCTGGAGCACGTGGTCCGCGCGTCCTACGAACTATCCGACCTGATTACCTTTTTCACCGTCGGGCCTGATGAAGACCGCGCCTGGCCGATACGGAACGGCCTTACCGCCCCGAAAGCCGCCGGGAAGATACATACCGACTTTGAAAAAGGGTTTATCCGCGCGGAAACCATACATATCGACGAATTACTGAAATACGGCAGCATGGCCGAAGCCAAGAAAAAAGGGGTGCTGCGGCTCGAGGGGAAAGAATACATCGTCAAGGACGGGGACGTGATAACTTTCCTGTTTAATGTTTAGCCGTACCATCTACTTTGCCTACCAGCAGCTTCAATCCCTCCTGCCCGGTTACGATGATACTCTCCCCGTCAGCGATAGCGTCACCGGCGGCGCGGGCGGCCCAGAGCTCCCCGCGGATTTTAACCATGCCGTCCGGGGTGAGGGGGGTGGCGGCCTTACCGGTAGTGCCCACCATCGAAGGCAGGCCTACCGGCGCCTGCTTTTTCAAAACGCTGGAAGTAAAAATAAAAATGCCGGCGCCGATTACCGCCCAAACTACCATGATGCCGATGAACACCGGCACGGGCAGCTCGACACCGAACTCCGGGAGCACAAAGCGCCAGATTATCCAGATAACAGTCAGCTCAAGAGTGTTACTGATAATAGCCAGCACCAGCCTGGTGGATGTTAATTTTTTATTCATAATTACGGGGTATATTATAATAAGGAAACATAGTAATTATCCTCTTTCCGCAGCATAAAATAAAGCGCACGAAAAAATATTTTTGGAATAGCTGTGCCGGTACTTGACAAGCCTCCACCAAAGATGCTATCCTTTATATTTGTAATAATGCCCCGAGTGTTTGTTGTTTTACTTCCCAAATGTAGATATCCATGACATTTTTGCCTCATGTGTTCGTGTGTCTTCATTTTGAGTAACATTAATCTCGAAAACCAGGTATTGCTGTATTTGTCTTAAGGAGTAGAGATGGCTGTATCATCACGATTGCCCGTATCCAAGACCAAGCCCACCATCACCCGTAAATCCTACGCTAAGCTCCCTACCGTACTGGAAGTTCCCAACCTTATCAAAGTCCAGCTAGATTCCTTCCAGAGATTCCAGGAAGAAGGACTAAAGGCCTTACTGGAAGAAATATCGCCCATCAGAGACCTCACCGGCAACCGTCTCGAACTCGGATTTATCGCTTATGAGTTCCGCGAACCGCGGCCCGGCCACTCCGAGCAGGAATGCCACGAGCGAGACCAGACCTATTCCGCGCCCCTTTATGTCAAGGTGCGCCTGCTGGTCAAAGAGACCGGAGAAATAAAGGAGCAGGACCTCTTCTTCGGCGATATACCGCTGATGACCTCCAAAGGCACGTTCGTCACCAGCGGGGCGGAAAGAGTGGTGGTCAGCCAGCTGCTGCGCTCCCCCGGCGTGTACTTCACCGCCGAGGAAGACCCCGTTTCCGGCCGCAAGCTCTGCCAGGCAAAACTCATCCCCACCCGCGGCGCCTGGCTGGAATTCGAGACCAGCAACCGCAACGTTATCTCCACCAAGATTGACGGCAAGCGCAAGATACCCATCACCACCCTGCTACGTGCGCTCGGTTTCGGGGATGATAACGATATACTCAAGCTCTTTGAAAAAGAAGAAAAGGCTTCAGAATACAAGTATATCAGCACCACCATGGAGAAAGAGCCGAATATCAAGGACGAGAAAGACGCCCTGCTGGATATTTATAAGAAACTACATCCCGGCGAGCTCCCTTCCCTGGAGAACGCCAGGAAACTGATTAAAAACCTGTTCTTCGACGCCGCCCGCTACGACCTCGGCAACGTGGGGCGCTACAAGCTGAACAAACGCCTCGGCGTGGATATCAGCCTCAAGGAAAGGACACTGACCAAGGATGATATCGTGGAGATAATCCGGCATATCATCCTGATTAACAACGGCAAAGACCATAGCGACGATATCGACCACCTGGGCAACCGGCGGGTGCGAACCGTGGGCGAGCTGGTACAGACCCAGTTCCGCATCGGCTTCCTGCGCCTGGAGCAAGTGGTCCGGGAGCGCATGAGCATCATCGGCACCGAAGCCGTTACCCCCAGCGCCCTGGTCAATATCAGGCCCATCGTGGCGGCAGTACGGGAGTTCTTCGGCGGTTCCCAGCTTTCCCAGTTCATGGACCAGACCAACCCGCTGGCAGAGCTGACACACAAGCGCCGACTTTCCGCCATGGGCCCCGGCGGCCTTTCCCGCGACCGCGCCGGCTTCGAGGTACGCGACGTCCACTTCTCCCATTACGGACGCATTTGCCCCATCGAGACACCGGAAGGCCCAAACATCGGCCTTATCGGGTCGCTGGCTACCTATAGTATTATCAACGAATACGGCTTTATCGAGACCCCTTACCGCAAGGTAATCCAGGAGCTAAACAACAAGGACAAACGGCTCACCGGCCGCACCGTTACCGAGGACGTGCCGGACGAGAAAGGCGCGGTGCTGGTAAAAGCCGAGACAGCCATTACCGCCGAAGCCGCCGAGAAGCTCGCCAAGATGAAGTCCAAGAAAATAAAGGTAGTCCCGTTCGTCTCCGACGAAATTATCTACATGCCGGCGGACGAGGAAGACAAATATGTCATCGCCCAGGCCAACGCCCCGCTGGATGAAAACAACCAGTTCAAAGAAAAGAAGATTGAAGCCAGGCTGGCGGACGGCTACCTGCTGGAAACGCCGGACAAAATGCAGTACATGGACGTTACCCCCAAGCAGGTGGTCAGCGTGGCCACGGCACTAACACCCTTTTTGGAACATAACGACGCCAACCGCGCCCTGATGGGCGCCAACATGATGCGCCAGGCAGTACCCCTGATACGCCCCGAAGCCCCGCTGGTGGCCACCGGCATGGAAATGGAAGCCGCCAAGCACAGCCGGCAGGTGGTCTTCGCGGAGAAAGCCGGCGTAGTCACAGACATGGCCGGGAATATCGACGATAAAGGCAATACCAAGTACCGCATCGTTGTCACGCACGATGACGGCACCAGCAAGAACTATGACCTGATGAAATTCGTACGTACCAACCAGGGCACCTGCATCAACCAGCGCCCGCTGGTAAACAAGGGCGAACGCGTGGAAGTGGGGCAGGTGCTGGCAGACAGCTCCGCCACGGAAAACGGCGAGCTGGCGCTGGGACAGAACGTTACGGTAGCTTTCATGAGCTGGGAAGGCTACAACTTTGAAGACGCCATTATCCTGAGCTCCCGCATGGTGGAACAGGACATGTTCACCTCCATCCACATTAACAAGCACGAGGTGGAAGCGCGGGACACCAAGCTGGGACCGGAGGAAATAACCCGCGATATCCCCAACGTGGGCGAGGAAAGCCTGCGCGAACTGGACGAGGACGGCATTATACGCATCGGGGCGGAAGTCATGCCGGACGATACCCTGGTGGGCAAGATTACCCCCAAGGGCGAGACCGAGCTATCCGCCGAGGAAAAGCTGCTGCGCGCTATCTTCGGGGAAAAGGCGCGGGAGGTCAAGGACACCTCCCTCAGGGTGCCGCACGGCGAGTGGGGAAAGGTAATCAACGTTAAAGTTTACACGCGTAAAGACAGTAAAAACGGCGGCGATGACCTGCCCGCCGGCGTCAACCAGTGGGTGCAGGTGTGGATAGCCCAGAAGCGCCGGGTATCTGTCGGCGATAAGCTGGCCGGACGCCACGGCAACAAGGGCGTTATCTCCCTCATCGCGCCGAAAGAAGACATGCCCTTCCTGCCGGACGGGACGCCGGTCGACATCATTCTCGACCCCATCGGCGTACCTTCCCGTATGAATATCGGACAGGTGCTGGAAACGCACCTCGGCTCGGCGGCCAGCGTGCTCGGTTTCCGGGCGCAGACACCCGTTTTCGACGGCGCCGACGACCTGGCTATCGAAGACGCTCTATGCCGCTCCTGGATTGTGCAGCAGTCCGGCGCGGTGGACCCCAATCCCGGCGACGGCAAGACACGATACAACGAAGACTTAGCCAAAGCCTGGGTTGACGAGCGCGGCTACGACGGCAAAGCGGTCTTCAACGAGACTTTGAGGGGCAAAGCCCGGGACATCGGGCTGCGGCTCTGGCTGGACGAGTTGAACATTTCCGCCATCAAACTCACCGCCGAGCAGCTGGAAAAAGTGGTGGAAAAGGTGAACCGGGAAGGCAAGTTCTCCCCGCCCACCTACGGCAAGGTCAGCCTGCACGACGGGCGCACCGGCGAGCCTTACGACCAGCCGGTAACCGTGGGCAATATTTACATGATGAAGCTTATCCACCTGGTGGAAGATAAAGTACACGCCCGCTCCACCGGCCCCTACTCCCTAATCACCCAGCAGCCGCTGGGCGGCAAGGCGCAGTTTGGCGGGCAGAGATTCGGCGAAATGGAAGTCTGGGCGCTGGAAGCCTACGGCGCCGCGCATAACCTCCAGGAAATGCTGACCATAAAGTCCGACGACGTGACCGGCCGCGCCAAGGCCTACGAATCCATCATCAAAGGCGATGACATCCTGCAGCCCGGCGTGCCAGAATCGTTCAAAGTGCTGGTTAAAGAGCTGCAGAGCCTCGGGCTGGCGCTGGAAGTGATAAATGAAGAAGAAACCAAGATAGCCTCCGCGGAAGAAACGATGGAGGAAACCTACAAACTGGAAACAGAATTAAAGAAGAGTGAAGAACCACGCTGGAGAGAGGTAGAAGACGATGTTCGAGATTAATGATTTTGATGCCGTCCGCATCTCACTGGCTTCACCGGAACTGATCAGGAGCTGGTCTTACGGTGAGGTCACCAAGCCGGAGACCATCAACTACCGCACCCTGAAACCGGAAAGGGACGGCCTTTTTTGCGAAAGAATTTTCGGGCCTACCAAGGACTTCGAATGTTACTGCGGCAAATACAAGCGGATACGCTACAAGGGCGTTATCTGCGATAAGTGCGGGGTGGAAGTAGCCCGCGCCAAGGTGCGCCGCGAACGGATGGGGCATATAGAGCTGGCCTGCCCGGTCAGCCATATCTGGTTCGCCAAGGGCATACCGAGTCGGCTGGGACTACTGCTCGACCTTTCACCGCGGAGCCTGGAGCATGTACTCTATTTTTCCCAGTATATCGTTACCCAGGTTAACGCGGGAGCCAGCGAATCCGCTCTCAAGCAGATAGAAGAAGACGCCGTCCGCAAAATCGAGGAACGCCGGAAAGAGGTGGATGCCAAGGTAGCGGAAATGGAAGCGGCGAAAGCAACCGTAGACGAGATTAATAAAGTCCGCGGCGAGTTCACCAATGAAAAAGCCACCATCGAGGAAGAACTGGCAAAAGATGTGGATGCGATAAAAGGGTTCTACGTACGGCAACTCCTGACCGAGAACCAGTATCACGATTTTAAACAGAAATACGGCAATGTCTTCGAGGCCGGCATGGGCGCCGAGGCCATCCTCCATATTATGAAAGGCATCAACCTCGACGAGATACGCAACAAACTGCTGCTGGAAACCCAGTCCACCTCCGGCCAGCGGCGCAAGAAAGCCAGCAAACAGCTACGCGTGGTAGAGGCATTCCGCAACAGCGGCAACAAGCCGGAATGGATGATTCTGACCGTCCTGCCGGTGCTGCCGCCCGACCTGCGGCCGATGGTACAGCTGGACGGCGGACGGTTCGCCACCAGCGACCTCAACGACCTTTACCGCCGGGTTATTAACCGCAACAACCGGCTGCGCCACCTGATAGACATAGGCGCGCCGGAAATTATCATCCGCAATGAAAAACGCATGTTACAGGAAGCCGTGGATTCGCTCATCGATAACGGCCGCCGCGGGCGCGCCATTTCCATCAGCGGCAACCATAAATTGAAGTCGCTCTCCGACATGCTGCGGGGCAAGCAGGGGCGTTTCCGCCAGAACCTGCTGGGCAAGCGCGTGGACTACAGCGGGCGTTCCGTCATCGTCTGCGGGCCGGAGCTGCAACTGCACCAGTGCGGTCTGCCGCGGCGCATGGCGCTGGAACTCTTTAAACCGTTTGTGATGCGGCGACTGGTGGCACAGGGGCTAGCGCCCAACATCAAGAGCGCACGCAGGCTGGTGGAAAGAGCTAAATCCGAAGTATATGACATCCTGGAAGATGTTATCAAGGAGCGACCGGTGCTGCTTAACCGCGCTCCCACTTTACACCGCCTCTCCATCCAGGCTTTCGAGCCGGTACTCATCGACGGCAGCGCCATCCAGATTCACCCGCTGGTCTGCTCCGCCTTTAACGCGGACTTCGACGGCGACCAGATGGCGGTGCACGTGCCTTTATCCCGCGCCGCGGTCAAAGAGGCCCGGGACATGATGATGAGCCACCACAACATCCTGCTGCCCTCCAGCGGCGACCCCACCGTTTCCCCCACCCTGGACATGGTGCTCGGATGCTATTACCTGACCACGCTGAGAAATACGCTGGAAGAAGGCGGCAAGGTCTACGGCAGCTTCGAGGAAGCCAAGATAGCCTATGAGTTCACCGTTATAGGCCTGCGGGAAGAGATAGAGGTCAGGAACAAAGAGACCAACGAGATAATCAAGACCAGCGTGGGGCGCATCATCTTTAACGAAGCCCTGCCCAAAGAGCTGGGGTACTATAACCGGATTATAGACAAATCCACGCTGAAACAAATAGCCACCAAGTGCAGCAAGGTACTGACCGATGAAGATACCGGCAAGGTACTGGACAATATTAAAAAACTCGGCTTCAGGTTCGCCTCCAAGTCCGGCATCACCATTGCCATGAACGATATCGAGGTGCCGGCCTCCAAGCCCAAGATGCTGGCGGAAGCCGAAGCCAAGATAGCCGTTATAGAAAGCCAGTACCACCGAGGCCTCATCACCGAGGACGAGAGATACAACGGGGTGGTCGGTGTCTGGGTGGAAACCACGGACGCTGTCACCAACACCATCCAGAACAACCTCGACCGCTACGGCGGTGTGTACATGATGGCGCACTCCGGCGCCAAAGGTAATATTTCCCAGATACGCCAGATGGCGGGCATGCGCGGCCTGATGACCGACCCCGCCGGCAAAATCATCGAGTTCCCCATCAAGTCCAGTCTCCGCGAAGGGCACAGCGTCCTGGAGTACTTTATCTCCACCCACGGCGCCCGGAAAGGCCTGGCGGACACGGCTTTAAGGACGTCCGACAGCGGCTACCTCACCCGGCGCCTTATCGACGTTGCCCAGGACGTTATTACCACCATAAACGACTGCGGCACCACGGACGGTATCACGATAACCGAACCCAAAGAAAAGGGGCTGCTGCCTTCACTATCGGAGCGCTCGCTCGGACGGCTGGCAGCCGCCGATGTGGTCGACCCCAAGACGGGTGAGATTATCGTCGCCCGCAACGAGGAAATCGATGAAGCCAAAACCGAGCAAATCGTGGCCGCCGGCATTACCTCGGTTTATGTACGGTCGCCACTCACCTGCGAGTCGCGGCGCGGCGCCTGCCGTTTATGCTACGGACGCGACCTGGCCCGCGGCAAACTAGTGGAAGAAAACGTGGCGGTGGGCATCGTCGCCGCGGAAAGCATCGGCGAGCCGGGCACCCAGCTCACGCTGCGCACGTTCCATACGGGCGGCGTGGTGGGGCTGGATATCACCAGCGGTCTGCCCAGGGTCGAGGAGCTTTTCGAGGCCAGGACCCCCCGCGGCCAGGCCATTATCTCGGAAATAGACGGCACCGTGGAACTCATCCAGAACGAGGAAGGCCGGAAGCTGAAAATAGTCAGCACGGAAATTTACCACGACGAATATACCCTGCCCACCGGCTGGCACGTGATGGTCAAAGACGGGCAGTGGGTGGATATCGGAGCGGTACTGGCCGCTCCCTCAGAGAAAGCCAAAGTCGCCGAGGCCGGGGAAGAAAAGCAGCCAATCGTGGCGCGTTTTGCCGGTGAAGCCAACCTGAAAAAGAAGCAGCTGGTCATAAGCTACGCGGAAAAGGAAGAGCGTGAATACGTCGTCCCCTCCACCGCCAGCATCTGGGTGCAAAACGGCGCCCAGGTAAAGGCCGGCCAGCAGCTGACCGACGGCTCCATCAATCCCCATGACATCCTGCGCATCCTGGGCAAGGGCGCAGTGCAGCAATACCTGGTGGACGAAGTGCAGAAGGTATACCGCTCCCAGGGCGTGAACATCAACGATAAACACATCGAGGTCATTACCCACCAGATGCTTACCAAGGTGCGCATCGATTCCGCCGGTGATACCGACCTGGTGCCGGACGAACTGGTGGACAAATATCTTTACGAGGATACCAACGCCAAGATCCTGGCCGAGGGCGGCGAGCCGGCAACGGCGCACACCGTCCTGCTGGGCATCACCCGCGCCTCGCTAAGCACAGACAGCTGGCTGGCGGCGGCATCCTTCCAGGAGACCACCCGCATTCTCACCGAGGCCGCCGCCAACGGCCGGATAGACCGTCTGGTGGGGCTTAAAGAGAACGTTATCATCGGCAAGCTGATACCCGCCCGCTACCTCAAGGAAGAACAGCTTGCCGAGCTTAAAGCCGGAGAGGAGACCGAGGCGATGCGTCTGCTGGCGAGCCTGGCCGGACCGGTTGAACCCACCGCGATTGACCTGGAAGCTGAAGGCAGCGTGGCTACCGCCACCGCCCAATCCGAAAGCCTGGAGAAAATCGCCGAAGAACTCCTGGCTGGTGACAATGACAGCGCAGACACCCCGGATGAACCGGAAGCGTAACCTGTAAGAATATGCCTCTCCCCCCGATGGAAGGAAACGGTGAGGGTGAAAACCAAGACATTCGCCCTCACCACAATCCTCTACCGAGGCGGGGAGGGGTAACGATACCGACATTTACCGGGCAACTTGAGAGGGGGTGAGGCGAAATAGCACGTGTGATTTCCGGCAAACCGGGCGAGGAAGACACCCCGCTGGATACCAATCTCCGCCCGCGGAACCTGACCGACTTTATCGGGCAGGAGAAGGTCAAGGCAAATCTCAAGATTGCCATCTCCGCGGCCAAGGGACGCAGCGAGCCGCTGGACCACGTGCTGTTTTACGGCCCGCCCGGTCTGGGCAAGACGTGCCTGGCCCATATTATTTCCGCCGAGTTCGGCGTGAACATCAAAACGACCTCCGGCCCCGCCATCGAGCGTACCGGCGACCTGGCAGCGATACTGACCAACCTGCGCAGCCAGGATATCCTTTTCATCGATGAAATCCACCGCCTCAACCGCACCATAGAAGAAATCCTGTATCCGGCGCTGGAAGACTACGCCCTGGACATCATCATCGGCAAGGGGCCCGGCGCTAAAAGCCTGCGCCTCAACCTGCCCAAGTTCACCCTTATAGGCGCCACCACGCGCTATGCCCTGCTTTCCCCGCCCCTGAGGGACAGGTTCGGCTCCGTTTTCCGCCTGGACTTTTATGACACGGCTTCACTGGAGAAAATCATCTCGCGCTCCGCCCGTATCCTCCAGGTGGAAGCTAAAGAGGACGGATTAAAAGAAATCGCCCGCCGCGCCCGCGGCACCCCCCGGGTGGCCAACCGCCTGCTGAAGCGGGTCAGGGACTATGCCCAGGTGATAGCCGACGGCATCATTACCCGGAAAGTGGCGGAGGAAGCCCTGACCAAGCTCGGCGTTGACCAGATAGGGCTGGATGAAATCGACCATAAGGTACTGCACACGATTATCGAGAAGTTCAACGGGGGGCCGGTGGGGCTGGATACGATAGCCGCCTCCATCAGCGAGGAAGCGGACACCATCACCGATGTTTACGAGCCCTACCTTTTGCAGCTGGGCTTCCTGGAGCGCACGCCGCGCGGCAGACTGGCCACCCGCCTGGCCTACGAACACCTGGGGCTGCCTTTCAACAAGGCCAACCAGCAGAAGCTGATTTAATAGCGTAAAATCCCCCTTATTCCCCCTTTTTCAAAGGGGGACAATAATACCTCCAGTTTTACAAACAGGATAGAGGAGCTGATTTTATTATTTAATGTAATATATACTTGACATTTTGTATTTTATATATTACAATACGTTCTGTAAAGATTACTGGAGAATAAACAGAAATGCCTAAGGTAACAAACCATATCCGCAGACTGCGCTTCGACCGCGACGAGATGACGCAGGAAGAGCTGGCAAGCCACACCGGCTGTACCCGGCAGACCATCATCGCCCTGGAACAGGGAAAGTACGTACCGTCCATCGAGCTGGCATTTAAAATCGCCCGGGCTTTCGGGGTGAAGCTGGAAGATGTCTTCCAATACGAATAACAGGAGAGAATCAATGAATATTAAGACATATCAAAGCTGGCGCATGGCGCTGGGAATGATTATCGGCGCGGTCGTCGCTGTTTCGGTTATCATCGGGAATATTTACGTGCTGATTTCGGCCGTTCTCGCCGGCATGATCGTCGTCGTTATCCTCCGGAGGAGGGTCACCGGGGTAATCACCGACGAGCGGACTTACGCCATCGCCTATAAAGCGGCGCGCCTCACCATGGCCGTTACCGGCGTTGGCATGGCGTTGGCCGGGGCAATTCTCATCGCCCTGAACCGGGATAACCTGTCATCAGCGCCGGCACAAATAGGTTTCGTCCTGGAATATGTCACCTGCGGTTTGCTGTTGATTAACCTGGCGGCTTATACTTATTACAATCGCAAACTGGGCGGGGGAAATGAATAAAGTTTTAATCCATATCTGCTGCGCCCACTGCGCCGCCTATACCGCGGAGTACTGGCGGCAGCAGGGCTATGAAGCGGCCGGTTACTGGTATAATCCCAATATCCACCCCTATACGGAACACCAGCACCGGCGGGAAGCGCTGGAAAAGCTGGCGCAGCAAATCAACCTGCCGCTGATTATCGAAGAGGGCTACGACATGCCGGAGTTCTTCCGCCGGGCGGCCGGGCATGAAGCGGAGCGGTGCGGGCAATGCTTCGAGCTGCGGCTGGCCAAAACGGCGGCGGCGGCGCGGGAGAAAGGCTACGATGCTTTTACCACCACCCTGCTAATCAGCCCCCACCAGAAGCATGAGCTGATTAAAGAAACCGGCGAACGCGCCGCCGCGGCGCAGGGAGTGGCTTTCCTTTACGCCGACCTGCGGAAACGCTATTCCGACAGCCGCCACATCACCAAGCCGATGGACTTGTACCGGCAGCAGTACTGCGGCTGTCTTTACAGCGAGTGGGAGCGGTACACGGAAAAGAAAACCGGGTAAAAGAAAGAGCCCCGATGATATCGGGGCTCCCTCTGTACTGTGTTTACCTGTAATTTCTTTTTTATTTTATTTCATAAGCTATCTGGACGGTGGCGGTAATTTCCAGCTGTCCCACGCTGACCGGGGTGACTACCGTGGGCGCCGGGATGGCCATGGCATCTTCCATGGAGTAGTAGTTGCGGTAGCTGATATTGTAGCTGCCGCTGTTCTCGGTGATATAGGTTACTTTGCCAAGGGTCATGCCGGTCTTGCTAGCCATTTCCTGGGCCTTGTTCTTGGCATGGGTTATCGCCAGATCCCTGGCCTGCACGTAAGAGTCCGCCGGCTCGTCCACGGTAAAGGTGATGCCGTTGATGCGGGTAAGGTTGCCGCCCGCGGCCACTACAGCGTCGATTACCTGACCGGCGTTTTCAATTTCCCTGACCTTGACGGTCAAGGTATTGGTCACGCGATAACCGGTGATTTCCTCTTTATTATTGTCCCAGTTGGTAACCTGATTGATGCTGAAGTACTGGGTCTGGATATCCTTGTCCTCGATGCCCTGGGCATGCAAAGCCTGGATAACCGCATCCATGGCGGTGGAAGCTTCCGCCAAAGCGTCAGCCACAGCTGTTTCCTGAGCTTCAATGCCCAGCGTGATAACAGCTACATCCGGGGCAACGCTTACCTTGCCCTCGCCGTTTACCCAGAGTCCAGTCTGCTGGCTGTTCACGGAGACGTTCAGGTTTTCCGGCGCAACCGTATTATCCGAGCCGCAGCCCGCCAGCCCCACTACCCCCAACGCCAACACCACCACCGCTATGATTCCCAACCATATCTTTTTCATTTATTACCTCCTGTTTTGTTCTTCCACTAATGTATAACGTGAATATTCACGATTAGTTAGCTGTACAGGACATTTGACGACTATTTACCGATGCTAAACATCTTTAAAGCAAACAGGGTGGCAGCCTTAAATATAATAATGAGCGGATTGGCGGCGGGAGGATATAACTAATGTCACAACACCAAGGGGGAAGCGAAACGGGGCGGGGAAAAGCCTAACCGGAAACCATTAAGTTCCAGAGGGCTTCCTCGTAGCTTTGCTGGAGAACCTCGATGGCGTGCTCCAGGGCCGGTTTGAGGGCATCCGGCGCTATTTCCAGCTGTTCCCGGAGAGCCTGGATATTTTCCTCTATTTTCTGAAGCGTATCAACCAACATTTGCTGGTATTCACTAAGCTCTCCGCCGTCACCGGTACCCTTGATACTATCCCGCCACATTGTCTTCCCATGTTCAGGGGTTATGAGTGTAGGGTTGGGCATGACAACAGTAGTGGGTGGCTGCGTGATAGCCGGGGGGGTTATTCCGGAGTAGTTGTCCGTATTGGTGGTGGTGGTAGAGGGGATAGCGGGCGTAGTTGCCTTGTCAGGCAACGGCATGGCCGCGGGGGACTGTAATGACGCCGAATCTATACCCATGAAAATTTTTTCACCACGCGATGTCAAATCGGCCATAGCCATTAGCTGGCTGTCCATCCTGGCGGTGACCTGCTCCACCAGGCCGGCCTTGCCTTTTTCCGCCATGCTGATGATTTCATCCACTCTCTCATCGGCGAACTGCGCGTAAAGCTCGGCTTTAGACAGGTCCGAACGGGTGAAAGCCAGCCGAACCGTTTCCGTGGCCAGTTTTACCCGGTATAAAGGGCTATCCGGCAGGCTATTGGCGGCCGCCGCCACCGTACCGCCACCCGCGAGCAAGAGCACCAGAACGGCCGCCACCGGCGCCATCCAGCGCACCTGCCATTTAAAGAAGGAATTGCGGGCCGGTTTTGCCGGCATATCACGGATGGCCGCCTGGAACTCGTAAGCCGCCCTTTGCCGGAACTCCGGGCGCGGCTTGACCGCCGCCGCGTGCCTGGTTTCCAGAGCGGTTTTCAGCAGGGGCGCCAACTCCCCGGCATAGTCAGGATAAAGCGCCAGTACCGTATTGACGTCCTCGCCGCGCATCAGGCGGTCGAGGCATTCATCCAAAATATTATCAAAGTCTCTTATTTTTCCCATTATTCCACCTCCGTCACCAGGATCTTGCGCAGCGCGAGTATCGCGCTGTGCTGGAGGGCTTTTATAGCGCCCTCACTCTTGCCCATCATCCCGGCAACTTCCGCGATGGATAGCTCACCGGCGAACCGCAGGGAAATGACTTCCTGCTGCGCCCGTGTTAATTTCCTGGCAGCCATCACAATCGTTTCCAACTCTACTTTTCTTTCTACCGTATATTTCGGGTCGCCGTCAGCCGAGGGAAACGGCAGGGACTCGTCAAGCGGCACCGTGGCCTGCTTCGTTTTTTTCCTCAAGTAGTCCACCACCTGGTTATGGGCGATACGGTACAGCCAGGAGGTAAAGGGCATTCCCTTCCACTTAAAGGAAGAGATAGACTGCAGGGCGTTCAGGAAGACCTGCTGGGTCATATCCTCGGCCTCGGTCCTGTCCCCGATTTTGAGAACTATATACCGATAGATCCTATCGAAGTTCTCTTCATATAGCTGAGTTAAAGCCACCTGGTCGCGCTGCTGCGCCCGCAGAATCAGGCTTTGCTCTTCCTGCACCTGACAACTCCCGTCTGAAATCCCCGGTATTCCGGGGTTAGTTAATTGGGTGTTACCCCGTGCATATAGTATAACGAATGGGGTAGGGAAAAGATAGTTTGCCCCCCTGTTTTTGTTACCGGAACAAGTAAGGAAATGATACGGAAAAGTGCTATAATCAGGCAAAGCATATCAAGGAGTAAAGACGATGGTTATAAGGAGCTTTGACCGGGAAAAGTGCACGGGGTGCGGGATATGCATCGCCGCGTGCCCGATGGATGTACTAAGACTGGATAAAGTCGCCAAGAAGGCGGTAGTGCAATACCCTAAAGACTGCATAGCCTGCTGGGGGTGCGAGTCTTTCTGCCCGCAGGGATGCTTCGATGTTACGCCGGAGCGCGGGAGAGGCGAGCTGGTATCGCCGTATTAGGAGACGGGAGCGAAATCCCTCTTAACCTCCTTCCGATTCGTCCCTCATGCGGAATCTTTGACTTTTGCAAAGGGAGAAACTGGGAAGAGATTGCACCCTGACCCTGGCTCTCCCATCGAGGGAGAGGAATGGACATCCTTCGACAAGCTCAGGATGAGCGGAATTGGAGAATATTATGAATAACGCAGATAAACTAGGGACCGTGATTACCACCGACGTGCTGGTGCTGGGAGCGGGCGGGGCGGGCATGTGCGCCGCGCTCAAGGCTAAAGAAAGCAGCGCGGACGTGCTACTGATAGATAAATGCGGCATAGGCTGGAACGGGCAGGTGCCGATAGGGGGAGGCATCCTGGCTTACGTTTACCCGGAGTACGCGGAGAAATGGGCGGAAAAGGTGACGCGGGACAGCGGCTGCTTCAATAACCAGGACTGGGCTTCGACTCTGGGCAAATACATGCACCAGTCCACCCATGACCTGGCGGCCATGGGACTTACCTTTTTAAAGAAAGACGGCGATATAGACATCCTCACCTGGGGGCCGAACATCCACGTGACGCTATTCGACGCACCAAAGTCGCTGGTGGCTTTGAAAAAGACAGCCCTGGCCCGGGGCGTGAAAATGATGGACAAGATATACGCCATCGACCTGCTGAAGCGGGGAGGGAAAGCGGCGGGGGCTATCGGGCTGGGGCTGGCAGACGGCAAGCCCTACCTCTTTAACGCCAAGTCCGTCATCATCGCCACCGGCAACTGCGGCTACATGCACGAAAAGACCTACAGCTCCGTCCTGGGGGAGGGGGCGGCGATGGGCTACCGCGCCGGGGCGCAGCTCATCAACGCCGAATTCAGCAGCAGCTACGTCTGGGGCATCAAAGCGCTGGGCAAGGAGCTGATGGGCATCCATTTCTATCTATACCTGGAGAACACCCGGGGCGAGAAAATCATGGGCAAGCACTATCCCGAACTCATGGTGGGCAAACATTCCGTCTATACCTTCGACCCGCGGGTTATCGACGCGATGCAGAAAGAGGTCCAGGCCGGGCTCGGGCCAATCTACCTGAACCTTACCGGACTGAGCGATGAAGAGATAGCCGGGCTGGCGGAAGACCGGGTGGAGGGGCTGACCCAGCTCATGGCCAACGACACGATGAAGCTGCTGCGGGAGAAAGCGGGCATCGACCCGAGCCGGGAGAAAATGGAGATGTGGCCGCGCTACCTCTACAGCGGCGGGGGGCTGAGAATAGATATCCACGGCCAGACGACCCTGGACGGGCTTTACGCGGCCGGCGGCGCCTCCAGCAACAGCTGGTCGGGCGGCGGGGGCGGGCAGGCCGGGCTGGGAGTGCAATCGGCGGCGGTGACGGGCTTCGTGGCGGGGGAAAACGCCGCCAGTCATGCCCTGGAAAGCGAACGACCAGCCATAGATTATGCGCAGGCAAAAGAGGTGCTGGAGAGGGTCATGGAACCTACGCGGCGCAAAGGGGATATCGACGCCTCCGAAGTAGTCTACCGCATCCACGAGGCCGTGGTGCCGATGAAGTACAACCGCCAGCGCGAGGCCGGACGGATGAAAGAGGCTTTATGCATCCTACAGGAGGCCCGGGAAAAGCTGGGGAGGGTAGGGGCCAATGACTTTCACAACCTGGCGCGCTACCATTCCGCGGAGAGCATGGTCATGGCCGCCGAGTTCACCTACCGCGCCGCGCTGATGCGGGAAGAAAGCCGTTCAGGGCATTTCCGCGAGGACTTCCCGCAGAAGGACGATAAAAACTGGTTCAAGTGGATAACCATCCAGAAAGAGGACGGCGGCCCGGCTTTGACCACCCTGCCCGTCCCGCTGGAGAAGTTCCGGCTGAAACCGTGATATAACGGCAATACGCCATAATCCGATATATCTTGACATCCCGCATACGGGTAGATATCATAATAGTGAATATATCCCTATCTCCCCTATTCCAGTTTTAACGAGGATAGTCATGCCGCACCGGACTGTCTCCCTTTGTCTTTTACCCCGGCGGCGGGTAAGAGTAGGACGTAACTAACCAGATAGTACAAGCCAGGATAATAAAGAACCTGACCGAGCGAAAGGGGACCAATTGGAAAAGATAAAACTGGGCAAGACCGGAATGATGGTAACGCGGCTGGGCTTCGGGGGGATTCCCATCCAGCGGCTGAGCGAAGCCGACGCGGTGGCGGTGGTGAGAAAGTGCCTCGACCTGGGGCTGAACTACATCGATACCGCCAACGGCTATACCACCAGCGAGGAGCGCATCGGCAAGGCGGTCAAGGGGCGGCGGCACGACGTGTTCATAGCGACCAAAACCTTCCCCGGCACGCCGGAAATAATCGAACAGAACCTGGAACTGAGCCTGAAAAGACTGGACACGGACTACATCGACCTTTACCAGTTCCACGGCGTTAACGATAAAGCTACCCTGGACAGAATACTCGACCCGGAAAACGGGCTGTATAAAATCTTTGAAAAGGCCAAGAAGGCCGGGAAGATACGGCATATCGGCATCACCTCCCACCAGATGGACGCGGCCAAGGAGCAGGTGAAGACCGGCAAATTCGAGACGATGATGTTCCCCTTCAACTTCATCACCAACGAGCCCGCCACCGAGCTGCTGCCGCTGTGCCGGAAGCATGATGTGGGGTTTATCGTGATGAAGCCGCTGGCCGGCGGGCTGCTGGACAACGCCACCATCGCCTTCAAGTACCTGCTGCAATTCCCGGACGTGGTCAGCATACCCGGCATCGAGAAAATACACGAGATAGAGGAAATCTACGGCATTTACAGCGGCCCCACCGCCATGACCGCCGCCGAAAAGAAGCAAATGAAGCAGATGACCAAGGAGCTGGGCACGCGCTTCTGCCGCCGCTGCGACTACTGCCAGCCCTGCGCCCAGGGGATACCCATCTCCACCATACTGGGGTTCCCCACCTTCGTCAAGAGGCTGCCGGTGGACTGGTACATGAAGAGCGCTTTCATTCCCGCGGCCATGGAGAAGGTGATGGAATGCATCGAGTGCGGCGAGTGCGAAGGACGCTGCCCGTTCAACCTCCCCATCCGGGAGATGCTCAAGGAAAGCTACGACCTATACGAGCAGGTCAAGGCGGGCAAGATAAAATAGGGGCCGGGGCGGGACGGCCGGGGTAATTTCCGGGAATTGTTTTTTTAAATTCCCCCGGGGTTTTTCCTGGGTAATCAGCTTCGAAAATGCAGCAATTATATTATGTCAAGCCAGCTTCAAAATCCGGGTAATTGTTTTTTAGCTTCTGTTTAGTTTAGAGATTAGAAGATAGGGATTAGGGGGAAGGGGGAAGATACCTTACCCTCCGGCCCTCCACCTGCGCTAAAGCTCCGGCGGACAAGCTTCTCCGCCGGCAGAGCGGGAGCGATTGATTGATGATGACTGGAGTTGGTGTTATTAAGGCCGGGATACCCCTCCACCCCTTCGACTGCGCTCAGGGCAGACCTTTACGAAGGGGGAGACGGGAAAAAGGGGGTACTATAAACGCTAAATCCCAAACCGGGATAGCTTTACGATAATTTTGTCTTATGGCCCTGACAAGGTATATAATTCATGCAAACGTAAGTTACGTAAGGAGGTTTTCTCATGGCAACCAGTGAAAGAGTTATCCTGGAAAAGTACATCAAGAAAAGCGTGATGACTAACGCTACCCCCCACCCGGAGGTAAAGGCACCGCGGCTCGGGCTGCACAGCGATAAAGATTACGGCAACCTCAATTTCTCCATGAGCTGGTGGGCGATTACCGAGCCGTTCGAGATGGTGAACCAGTGCCACGCGCACGAGTTCGACCAGTTCCTGATTTTCGCGGGCGGGGACCTGACCAACATGCCGGACCTGGGCGGGGTAGTGGAGCTTACGCTGAGTAAGGACAATAAGAAGCTGGAGAAGTTCACCATTACCGAGGCCTGCACGGTATTCGTGCCCGCCGGGCTTTTCCACTGCCCGCTGAATTTCAAGAAAATCAATAACCCCAAGAAACCCATCCTTTTCCACGACCTGTTCTTCTCCCCTGAGTACAAGCGCAAGGCTTAACCCGGCAAAACGCTGTTTTTTACGGCGGGCATGCATTAGAATGAAAGTGCATGCCCGCCGTGTTTTTACCTTGCCCTCCGGCCCTCCACCTGCGCTAAAGCTCCGGCGGACAAGCTTCTCCGCCGGCAGAGCGGGAGCGATTGATTGTTGATGTCCGGAGGTGGTGTTATTAAAGCCGGGATACCCCTCACCCCTTCGACTTCACTCAGGGCAGGCTCTGACCTTTCCCCCAAGGGGAGAGGAATAACGGGGAAAAAGGGAGAAAAAAGCTTACCTCTCCCCCTAGTTCCCCCTCTCCGTTGACAGAGAAGGGGAGGGTTCTAAAAACCCCCTGTAATCCCCCTTTACGAAAGGGGGATAATTATCATAGGAGATACCAATGTCTATGCGGGAATGATGATGATTGGGGGTGGAGGGATAAAGAGCCGGGCGGGTTAGTAACCCGCCCCTACGGAGTCGGGAAAGGGAAGCGATGTTAAAGATACGGCGGTACCGGACGGAGGACAACAAAGCGATAAAAGAGCTGAACAGCGCCGGCATGACGCAGATGGACCCGACGGGAGAAATCCATAAAATACCGCATGTGGATGACGACCTGGACGACATAGAGGGCATTTATTTGAGCCAGGGCGATTTTATAGTGGGGATAGAGGGGGACGAGGTGGTGGCGATGGGGGCGTTCAAGAGAATGACGCCGCAATGCGCGGAGTTCAAGCGTTTGCGAATCCGTCCGGACCGGCAGCGCCAGGGCTACGGGGAGGTAATCATGCGGCGGCTGATGGAGCTGGCGGCGGACATGGGCTACACCGAGGGTTTCCTGGATACTTTAGTAACCAATACCAGAGCACAGAAACTTTTTGAAAAATGTGGTTGGGTGAAAAGGGGCGGGGGGAAAAGGGGCGGATTCGCCCTTCATTATTACCGCAAAAAACTAAACCACGGAGGTGAATGAGATGGACACGGCATTCAAACAAAAATTCCTCACCCTCTGGAACAAGTACTTTAACGACGCCCCACTGCCCATCACCTTTTACTACACGGACAGGCCGGAAGGCGTCGAGGCGGTCAAGCCGGGCTCCGTGCCGCGCTGCATCATCGGGGCAATGCTGAAAGTGCGGGAGGGGGAGTCGCTGGCATTTGACGGCGAGGCGGTGGGCTGTCCCGGCGGCAAAAGATACCTCGGCTTCGCGGAAAAGCTGATGCCGGACTTCGAGCACTTTCTCTCGTACGGCATCCCCGGCAAACTGGAAGGTGAAAGATACAAGAAGTCGCCGGAGATGGTGCGGGAGTACATGCTAAAGCACGCCCCGGCCATGAAAGCCCCCGGCCGCTATATCGTCTTCAAGCGCTGGGACAGGCTCGAAGAAAGGGACAATCCCGACGTGGTGATTTTCTTCGCGGCGCCGGACGTGCTGGCCGGGCTGTTTACGCTGGCCAGCTACGATGAAGCGGAGCAGAACATGGTCATTACGCCCTTCGGCTCCGGGTGCGCCTCCATCGTGCAGTACCCTTTCATGGAAGTTAAATCCCCGCACCCGCGCTGCGTCACCGGGATGTTCGACATATCGGCGCGGCCGTTCGTACCCAAAGACGTATTGACCTTCGCCGCCCCGATGTCCAAGTTCATCCGCATGGTAGACAACATGGAGGAGAGCTTCCTCATTACCCCATCCTGGCATAAAGTGCAGAAAAGAATCAAATGATTTACAATTACCATTAAAACGGAGAAGCGGGAGGCCAGCCATGACGAAAATCAGCCTGGTGAAAACAGCGGACAGGACACAGGGCACCCGGCGGGTGATAGACTTACTCGGGATTAACCCGGTCAAGGGCAAAGCGGTGGCGCTCAAGCCCAATTTCAATACCGCCGACCCCGCCCCCGGCTCCACCCACTACGACACCCTCCACGCCCTGGTCTCCCGGCTCAAGGAGATGGGGGCGGGGAAAATTACGTTAGCCGAACGCAGCGGGCCGGGGCCTTCCACCCGGGAAAACATGGAGAAAAAGGGCATTTTCCGGATGGCGGAGGAACTCGGCTTTGAAATACTCGATTTGCAGACCATGCCCAAAGACGGCTGGGTAATGGTCAAGCCCAAGGACAGCCACTGGAAAGACGGCTTCCTCTTCCCCAGGATTTACCGGGAAGCGGAGTGCGCCGTCCTCACCTGCTGCCTCAAGACGCACCAGTTCGGGGGGCATTTCACGCTATCGCTCAAGTGCGCCGTGGGCATGGTGCCGCCCGGCCTCGGCCCCACCCCCGGAGGCTATCCCTACATGAACGAGCTGCACAGCTCGCCGCACCAGCGCGAGCTAATAGCGGAAATCAATACCGCCTATTCGCCCGACCTGATAGTGCTGGACGGGGTGGAGGCTTTCACGGAGGGGGGGCCGCATATCGGCAAGCGCGTTAACGCCGAGGTAATGCTGGGGGGCAGCGACCGGGTGGCGATAGACGCGGTGGGGGTGGCGATACTGCGCCAGCTGGGCACCACGCCGGAAGTGAGCCAGGGCAAAATCTTCCAGCAGGACCAGATAAGGCGGGCGGCGGAACTGGGGCTGGGCGTCAAGAGCGCCAAAGAAATAGAGATTATCACCGGCGATGCCGCCAGCGAGGCCTACGCCGCGGCGATAAGGAAGATACTGGCCGGGGGATAATCGAAAGGGTAAAGTGGTCTCTAAATTCATCATTACGGTAACGCCGGAGCTGCACAAGAGCGCCATGCAGGAACTCCAGACAATAGCTCCGGACTTGCAACAGCTACAGAGCTTAAAGAACGGGGTATTCCTGGGGGGGACAAGCGTCCCCGGCGGGGATTTCATCCGCGCCCTGGTGCAAATGAATCCTATCTATATCAAGCATATCATGCCGGTGCAGGCGGAATTTTCATTAACAAAGACCAGAGATACCGATTTACCGGCCATTTTAGAGAAAGCCAAAGGAATATGCCGGCTGGCTAAAGGGGAGGGGTTCGCCGTGCAGTGCCGGCGTATAGGGGGGGAGCACGACTACGACGCCAAGGACGTGGAGGTATATGTGGGGTCGTACTTCGAGTCTAAAGGCGCCATAGCCAGGTTTTCCGACGTCCTAGTGACGGCGGACCCGAAGCAGAAAGTAATTTCCATCTATTTGTTCGAAGAAACGGGATACCTAGGCTTTTCAACGATTGAAGAGAACCTGAACGAGCACTGCGACGAGTACCGGATATTTTCCCGCCTGCCCACCCAGGTAAGCCGGGCGGAATTCAAGCTTATAGAGGCCATGAGGAAGTTCCGGCTGAGCTTCCCCAAAGGGCGCGCGCTGGACCTGGGGGCGGCGCCGGGGGGATGGACCAACGTACTCGCCCAAGCCGGGATGCAGGTGACGGCCATCGACCCGGCGGCGCTCGACGCGAAAGCGGCCGGGCACCCGAACGTAACGCACGCCAGGATGCGGGCCGGCGACTACGTCAGCGACGGCGATTACGATTTACTGGTAAACGACATGAACATGGACCCCGAGGACTCGGCGGGAATCATGATGCAGCTGGCCGACCATTTAAAGTCGGACGCGTACGCGATTATGACGGTCAAGATGGTAATCAGAAATCCGGCCCGGCTGCTGGCCAATGTGCGGCCGATACTCGAGCCGGCGTTCGACATCCTGGATATCAAGAATTTGTTCCACAACAGGCTGGAAGTGACGATGCTGCTGCGGCGGAAGCCGCATTGAGGGGCGGGGAAAAGGCGGGCTGATACCGGTATTTTGGACGTCAAGATAAAACAAGGCTAAATACCTGGATCCCGATTTGCATCGGGATGGGTTTAGGGTATATGTTGAACTTTTTTCACAACCCTCTTTTTGACAATCCATTAACTTAAAGATACTATTTACCTTAACGATGCAGCCGGTCAGCGATAACATGGATGAATCAGTCATACGGGAACATTCCAAAGTCTTCCGGCAGATAGCGGGACTATCCGGTGTTTCACTGTTTTGCGGGGTATTCAGTATCATTTGCCTGATGGCCGTGATCATTTTCCGGGGGGACCCACCGGAGGACTTTCTGATAGCGGAAACGGCCATTATTGCCGTCATCACCGGGATAATGGCGCTGATAAAGATACACAAGTACCCCAAGCTGCTGGGGAGGGGAATGGCGGTGGCGGGGGTGGCGTGCGGGGGAGCGATTGTGCTGTATATAATGTCGTTTTTTATGGTGGTGCTGGTGACGTAGATGTGACGGGGGGACGGAGGGAAGGGGGGAAAGGGCGGGGAGACCCTTCGACAAGTCCCGATTCCTGCGTCATGTCCCGATTCCCTATGGTCATGCGGGACACCGGATGAGGTACGAATCGGTGCGGGATGGCGACAAAGTCGCTCACTCAGGGTGAGCGGGGTAAAGAAACAATTTTGCCAATTGGCATAGCTTTACGCTATAATCCGTCTGAAATGTTAGCCAAAGTAACCTCCGGGGCAATAGTGGGGCTGGACGGCGCCATCGTGGATGTGGAGGTGGACATCGCCGGCGGGCTGCCCAACTTCTTCATCGTCGGTCTGCCGGACACGGCCGTGCAGGAAGCCAAAGAGCGCGTGCGGGCCGCCATCCGCAACTCCGGCGGCAAGTTCCCGATGACGCGCATCGTGGTGAATTTGGCGCCGGCGGACCTCAAAAAAGCCGGGCCGGCCTACGACCTGCCCATTGCTGTCGGTATTATGTTAAGCTCGGAACAGGTCAGCGCCAACATATCCGACACCCTGTTCCTGGGAGAGCTTTCCCTGGACGGCGCTTTGCGCCACACCAACGGCGTCCTGCCGCTGGTGGCCCTGGCCAAAGACGAGGGCATACCCAACGTCATCGTGCCGGAGGCGGACGCCAAAGAGGCCGGGCTGATAGAAGGGGTAAACATCATCCCGGCGGCATCACTGGCACAGCTGGTGGGCCACCTGCGCGGCGATACGCCTATCCCGCCCTACCGGCGGGACGGTACAATCGATGCCACGGCGCAGCTAATCCCTCATACCGACCTGGCGGATATCAAAGGCCAGGAACACGTTAAGCGCGCTCTGGAGGTGGCCGCAGCCGGGGGACACAACATGATAATGTGCGGGCCGCCGGGCAGCGGCAAGACTTTGCTGGCGCGCGCGCTGCCATCCATTTTACCCCCCATGACCAACGGGGAAGCCCTGGAGGTCACCAAGATATACAGCGTCAGCGGCCTGCTGCCGGCGGATACACCGATGATAAGACAGCGCCCGTTCCGCTCGCCGCATTACACCATCTCCAACGCGGGGCTGGTGGGCGGGGGGCATTTCCCCAAACCGGGAGAGATCAGCCTGAGCCACAAGGGGGTGCTTTTCCTGGACGAGCTGCCGGAGTTCGGGCACTCCCTGCTGGAGGTGCTGCGCCAGCCGCTGGAGGACAAGATAGTGACCATCAGCCGCGCCCAGGGGAGAGTGACGTTTCCTTCCAGCTTCATGCTGGTGGGGGCGATGAACCCCTGCCCCTGCGGCTATTACGGCGACCCGTTCCGCAAGTGCACCTGCCCGCCCGGCATCGTGGCACGCTACCAGCGGCGCATCAGCGGGCCGTTCATCGACAGGGTGGATATATTCGTCGAGGTGCCGCATATCGACTACGAAAAGCTGACGGACAAGCGGCCCGGCGAGACTTCCGCCAAGGTGCAGGCGCGGGTCAGCGCCGCCCGGGAAAGACAGCTAAAACGTTTTAACGGCTCCAGTCTGACCTCCAACGCGGAGATGACCCCGGCCGAGATACGGGAGTGCTGCCATGTAGAGGACACGGCGCAGAGCCTGCTCCAGGCGGCGATGAAACAACTTTACCTCTCCGCCCGCGCCTTCCACCGTATCCTTAAGCTGGCGCTGACGGTGGCCGACCTGGACAACAGCGATACGATTAAAGCCAACCATATAGCCGAGGCGGTCCAGTACCGCCCGCGCCGGACGGAATAATCCACGGGAAAAAAACGGCATTTTCCCCGGCAAAAGGCCCGCGAACGGCTGTACGGCGCCCGCGATGATGGATTATACTATTAGTATATAGAATATATATTATACTTTTGATATATAGAAGGAGTAAGAAGATGACGATAGAACAGGCCATTAAAGAACGCGCGCAGAAAATAGGCATGGATATGTGCGGCATCGCCCCCGTTTCCCGGTTCGACGGCGCCCCCAAAGGCACCAACCCGACCGATTTCCTGCCGGGATGCAAGTCTGTAGTATCCATCGGCGTGCGGCTGGCGGACGGGGTAATCCAGACCATCATGAGGAACTTCGAAGACGGCAATTTCATGGCGCAGGGAATATACGGCACCTTCGGGTACACCATGGCCCCCAACTTCCACCTGCTGTACTCGGTCTATGATATCGCCCAGTTCATCGAACGCAATACCGGCGCCGCCGCCACGCCCACCCAGGTAGGCCCCATGATGGCCGGCATGTCCATCAGCCAGCGCCACGCGGCCGTGGCCGCCGGGCTGGGGGAGTTCGGCTGGCTGAGCATCGTGCTGACGCCCAAGTTCGGCCCGAGAAACCGGTTCGGGGCTATTTTGACCACCGCCGAGCTCGAACCCGACCCCATGTACAGCGGGCCGAAACTGTGCGACCCGGCAAAGTGCAATATCTGCACCACCGTCTGCCCCACCGGCGCTTTGAGCAAATACGGGGAAAAAGAGGCGCGGCAGGTGGTTTATAAGACCGAAGGCGGAGAGAAGGTGTACAGCTACTGTCACGTGGACATGAACCGCTGCCGCATCGCGGCCCACGCCCTGATGAAGAAAACGGGCGGGCGTGAAGACCTGGTGACATCACTGGACGCAACGCCCAAGGAGATACACGAGGCGACGATGAAGACGATGCCCGAGGGGCTGCAATCGTCACCGACCTGGAAATGCGGCAAATGCCTGGCCTACTGCCCGGCGGGCAACTGGAAAGAAAAGTTCAAGGACAGGGGATTTTCCAGCAAGCTGCCGCTGGTGGAGTGGTAGGGCTAAAGCGCCGCCGATAATCCCCCGCTCAGCGATGCGGTTACCCGGCAGCTCTTACAATGCGGCTATAGACAACCAGTGCCGCCACATGCCGGTCACCGACGGGCACCGTAAAAAGTACCTGGCGGAAGTCAAGCGCATCCTGAAAAGCGGCGGCCAGGCGTTTTTCCGCGAGAAGGAAAACAATGCCTCATTACCGCCGGTGTTATAAAATGAAGGAACAAAACGAGGATGTGAGGACATGGACGAACGGCTGAAATCCAACAGGACCATGTGGAACGCCCTGGTAGGCCCGCACGTAAAATCCGAATTCTACGACGTGGCGGGGTTCAAGGCCGGCAAAGACTGGCTGCGGCCGCTGGAAATCGAGGAAATGGGCGACGTAGCCGGCAAGTCCCTGCTGCACCTGCAATGCCACTTCGGGCAGGACACGATTTCCTGGGGGAGGCGGGGGGCTAAAGCCACCGGGGCGGACTTTTCCGGCGAAGCCATCAAAGAAGCGAATAAACTGAGCCGGGAAACCGGCGTTAAAGCCAATTTCATCTGCTCGGACATCTTCGCCCTGCCGGAGAAGCTGGACGAAAAGTTCGACATCGTTTATACGTCTTACGGGGTGATAGGGTGGCTGCCGGACATCAACCGCTGGGGGGAAATAGTCGCCCACTTTTTAAAGCCCGGCGGGTTTTTTTACATAGCGGAGATACACCCGCTGCTCTTCGCCATGGGGGAAAAGGCGGAAGGGGGGCTGCGCATCATGACTTCCTACTTCAGCAAGGGCGAGCCGGAGCGGTATGAAGGCGGGGCGGACTACGCCTCCGAGTTCACCCATGATTTGACGTCCTACGAGTGGCAGTTCACGGTGGGGGAAGTGGTGACGGCGCTGTGCCGGGCGGGACTGAGCATCCAATACCTCCACGAGTTCCCGGTGTGCTGCTACCGGGGTCGGCCGGACATGTACCAAGATAATAACGGGTGGTGGCGGCTGGCGGGGGACAAAGTGCCGCTGACCTTTTCCATCAAAGCCGTGAAATAAAATTGACATCAGCTTCCAAAGAATTATAAAATCAGACAACATATCGGTATATATCGCTTTAGACACGGATTCCGCAAAAATAATCCCATAATTTATACAGCAAACGTTCAATAAAGAAAGGAATACGCAATATGGCAAAATCAAAGTACGGTCACCTAATCTGCACGGAACTGATGCCCAATGTACCGCTGCCCCCCTACCGTGAATGGGAGCGTTCCATGATCGGCGACGGGCCGGTAGACGGTTTTCACCGCGGTATGGAGCACGTAGTCTGGACGGACGAGAAGGTCGTCCCCGGCGGTTTCTATTCGGAAATCGTCTGGCTGTGGGGCTCCAAAATGCCCGGCCAGCGGCCACGCCCCAAGCTGACGCCCGCGGAAATCAAAGAAATGATGTCCAAGCCAGGCGGCCAGGGCGTACCGCCGCACGCGCACCCCTTCCCGGAACTTCTCTCCTTCTTCGGGCTGGACATGGACCACCCGGAAAGGCTGAACGCAGAAGTGGAATTCTGGATGGAAGATGAAAAGTACGTTATGGACAAGAGCTTTTGCGTTTACATCCCGCCGAATGTCACCCACTGCCCGCTGAAAGTAAACCTGGACACCGGTCTCTTCCACTATACCATCGGCCCCGGCGCGACCTATATTTAAGCGCAGCCGGATAATGAAACGAGAGAAGGGAAAATATAATGGCTAAATTAAAATACGCACATTGTTTTGTAACCGCCGATAAACCCAACCTGAAATTACCGGCTTACCGGCACCCGACCGACCCCAAGACCACCCGCCGGTTGGCGTATATCGACCAGGACACGGTAAAGGGGGCGGAGTTCGGGAGCGAGAACGTCTGGCTGCTGCCGGGCGGGCCCAAAGAACAGCGGCTGATGGACCCCAATACCGAGCCTTACGTACGGTTCATCGGCTTTTACGGCTATCAATACGATAATATCCACGACCTCTGCGCCGAGGTGGAAATACACATCGGCGGGGAGAAACATATCGTCAAGAAAGGCTTCGCGGCCTTTATCCCGGAGGGACTGGAAGTGGGCCCGGTGATTATCCGCAACATCACCAAACCGGTGTTTTTCATGATGGCTTTCCCCTGCGGCAAAGCCGTAAAGAAATAACCGGCACAGACAGCCAACGGCGCGGGGAGATACGTTAACGCGGTCTCCCCGCTTTAATTTTTATGTGATAAGGAGAATAGTCTTTGGATAACACCAAATACGGGAAATACATACTTAGCGAATACAAACAGCCAGCCGAGGAAGCGCCATGGAATCCCCCCATCACCACGGCGGAGGGCGGCAAGGGCGGGCGTATCCTTTTCCTGGACAGCGAACTGGTGCCGGGCGCTTTTTACATGGAGTGCGTCTGGATAATGCCCCACCCGCGGCTCACCCCGGAGGAAATAGAGGCGGCCAAGCAGCGCGGCCCCGACTCCCACGCCCACGACTACGATGAGGTGATTGCATTTTTCGGGTCAGACCCGACGCACCCGTACGACCTGGGGGCGGAAGTAGAGCTGTGGCTGGGGGACGAAAAGCACATCATCGACAAGACGAGCCTGGTCTTTATACCGGCCGGTCTTAAACACTGCCCGCTGGTCTTTCTGAAAGTGGACAAACCGGTGTTCCACTACACCACCGGGCCGGGTAAAATGTATTTCAAGTAGGTACAGGGGAAAGGGGGGGAGGGGACAAGGCATCAGACCTCTCCCTCTGTGTCTCCCTCTCCGTTGACAGAGAGGGAGAGGATTTTAGGATTGTCCGACAGGGCGAGAATGACCCGAACAATAAGGTGGAAGGCACTAGATGGATTCCAGCTTGCGCTGGAATGACAACGGGGGATGGGGGATACCCTTCGACTGACTCAGGGTGAGTGGGGGGTAGAGATTGCTTCGTTGCTGCGCGCCTCACAATGACAGGGTGGGGAAAGGGGCCTAAAAGACCCTTTTGATTTTCCGGCAGCTTTTATTAGTCCACCGGCCAGCCGATACGCCAGAAAATAATCCCGGCCACCGCCAGCAGCACGCCCAGGGCGATGGCAATCCATCCGCCGGTCTTTAAAGACCCGGGCTGCGGGGTCTCCACGTGACGCATGGTAAACTCACGCAGGTCCGGCTTCCGGGACAACTCCTCGAAGATACGCCTTTCCTCGCGCATGCCCCATAAAATCCCGAGGATGCCCAGGACGATAAACGCCCCACCCACGATGGTCAGTATCAGCCATTTTCCTTCATTCATAGAAACAATAAATCCCCGTACGGCCTTTGTGTGATAACTATACGTTATCCAGAGGGATTTTTCAACAGGATAAACGGGGATGCCTGAATAATGGCATACAGCCGGGACAGACGGAGAACCCGCCTCACACTAATGAAACGGGCCCTCCGCGCCATCCGGAATTACGTTTTAGGCAAGTACAATCTTACTGTATTTCAACTTTAGCGCCGGCGGCTTCCAGCTTGGCTTTGGCGGCGGCGGCGTCATCTTTATTGACGTTTTCCTTGACCGCTTTGGGGGCGGCTTCCACGAGGTCCTTGGACTCTTTTAGACCCAGGCTGGTCAGCTCGCGGACGGCTTTGATAACGTTAATTTTGTTGGCGCCGATTTCCTTGAGAATGACATTGAACTCCGTCTTCTCTTCTACCGGGGCGGCGGCTTCAGCGGCGGGGCCGGCGGCCATCATAGCGATAGGGGCCGCGGCGCTAACGCCGAACTCGGTCTCCAGAGCTTTTACCAGCTCCGCCAGCTCCAGCACAGTAAGACCTTTAATAGTCGTAATAATCTCTTCAATAGCGCCGGACTTTTTGGCTTTGGCGGCCTTGGGTTTCTTTTCTTCCGCCGCGGTCTCTTCCACTTTTACTTCTTCAGCCTTGACTTCATCTGCCATTTTATTTAGCCTCCAGTTGACTTATTCTTCCCTGTAATACCTGCGCCAGCCCTCTCATGGGGGCCGCGAGCACATTCACAATGCCACTAATGGGACTCTGTATGCCGCCGATGACTCTAGCCAGCAGCACTTCCCGGGACGGCAGTTTAGCCAGAGTATCCAGCTCCTGCACGGTTAAAACTTTGTCCTCCAGGAACCCGCCAATAATTTTGAGGGAGGACTTAGAAGTACGAATATAGTCGGCCAGGGTCTTGATGGTCTTAGTAGCTTCGCCATAGCCGAAGGCCACGGCCATCGGGCCCTGGAAAGCGCCTTCCAGGTATTCCAGCCCGGCGTCCTTAGCGGCAATCTGCGCCAGCGAGTTTTTGACCACCTTGTATTCCACGTCCGCTTCCCTGAGTTTGCGGCGCAGCTCGTTAATCTCAGAGGTCTTCAAGCCACGGTAATCGGTCATGATGCCGATATTGCTTTTGGCGAATACCTCCCGCAGACTTTCTACGGCTTTTTCTTTCTTTTCCGTCGGCATTTTTATTACCTCCCGGCAGGTTATCTTAGTCTTTATATAAAGAAAAGTCCCCGTGCAACAGGCACGAGGACTAACGAAAACGTACTTTACAGGTACTTTTTTCATCCTCGGCAGGCGCTGCACTCATTAAGTCCCTCGTATTCACTCGGGACACCCGCTGTCTCGGGACGAGTATTCAATTAACAGTCTATTTTAGCACGGTTCGACCGCGCTGTAAAGTTAGCTGGCGGTTAAGGCCGTAGCGGCGGTAAGGTCGAGCTTAACGCTGGGTCCCATAGTAGTGGTGATATAGATGCTCTTGATATACTGCCCTTTGGAGCCGGTGGGCTTGGCCTTGACCACCGCCTCAATGACGGCCGTCAGGTTTTCCAGCAGCGCCTGCTCGGCGAAGCTTACCTTGCCCAGCGGCACGTGAATGATGGCGGTCTTGTCCAGCTTGTATTCCACGCGGCCCTTGCGGGCATCTTCAATAACGCGGGGCAGGTCATTCATGGCGACCACCGTACCGGCCTTGGGGTTGGGCATAAGCCCTTTGCGGCCCAGCACTTTACCGAGTTTACCAACCTTGCCCATCATTTCCGGCACGGCGATAGCGGTATCGAACTCCACCCAGCCGCCCTCGATTTTCTTAACGAGGTCGTCACCGCCGACGATGTCAGCGCCGGCGCTGCTGGCGATCCTCTCCGCTTCGCCCTGGGCGAAAACGAGCACGCGCACCTTTTTGCCCAGACCGTGCGGCAAAAGCGCCACCCCTCTTAACTGCTGGGTGGCATTCTTCGGGTCAAGCCCGGTGCGCAGGTGCAGCTCCACCGTCTCATCGAATTTGGCCGGGGCTGATTTTTTTACCAGCTCAATGGCGTCCTTCGGCTGATAGGCAGCGTTCTTTTCTATTTTAGCGATAGTTGCTTCATATTTTTTACCGTGTTTTACCATTTTACTCCACCTTTATTCCCATACTCCGGGCCGTCCCCTCGATAGTTTTTTCCGCCGCCTCGATACTGTTGGCGTGGAGGTCTTTCATCTTAAGCTCGGCTATTTCCCGGACTTTCTTCCGCGGGATAGTCCCGGCGACATCATGCCCGGCCCGGCCGCCCGCTTTTTCTATACCCATGGCTTTCTTAATCAAATCAGAAGCCGGGGGGGTGCGGGTAACGAAGGTATAGGTGCGGTCATCATAGACGGTGATTTCCACCGGGATGATGGACCCGGCCTGGCTGGCGGTGCGCTCATTGTATTCCTTGCAGAATGCCATGATATTCAAGCCGTGCTGGCCCAGAGCCGGGCCGACCGGCGGCGCCGGGTTTGCCTGTCCGGCGGGTATCTGCAGTTTAATCATTGCTTTTACTTTTTTGGCCATATTATTTCTCCGCGATAACTCATTTTTTCAGCATCGCGAGGCGAATTCCGTTATCCACCCCGGTTCCCCACCTGGATTCCCGCTTACGCGGGAATGACGGCGAAGGGACAATCTATAATTTATCTATCTGTAAAAAGTCAAGCTCCACCGGCGTTTCCTGGCCGAATAAGGAGAGAAGCACCTTGACTTTGCCTTTTTCCATGTTAATCTCGTCAACAATGCCAACGAAGTCGATGAACGGGCCGTCCGTGACGCGGACGCTCTGCCCTTTGCGGAAGCCAACCTTGACCTTGGGGGCCTCGGCGGACATTTGCTTAAGAATCTCGCTGACTTCTTTTTCACGGAGGGGGGTGGGGGTATTGCCGCTGCCGACAAAGCCGGTAACGCCGGGGGTATTGCGCACCACGCTCCAGGTGTTTTCATCCATTTTCATATTCACCAGGACGTAGCCGGGCAATATTTTCTTGGTGACGGTACGGCGCTTGCCGCCCCGCACTTCAATTTCCTGTTCCTGGGGTATTTCTATACGCGCAATCTCACTGTTGGAGTCCATGAACTTGATGCGCTGCTCCAGATTTTTCTTGACACGCTCTTCATGACCGGAATAGGTATGAATGACGTACCACTGTTTATCACTATCCGCCACAAATAACCTCACTACCTGAATTTCTGGAAAAAGCCCTGAAAGTCACGTTCATGTACCCGCCTTTTACCAACCGAGGAGACAACCCGTCATCAACGCAGGAAGACCTTACTGACCAACTCGGAAAACCCGTAGTCCAGCAGACCCAGCACGACGCCGGCGATGATGGTGACCACGAGCACCAGCCCGGTCAGATAGGCCACTTCCCGGCGGGTAAGCCAGACTACCTTTTTCAACTCGGTGATAATTTCACCGAAGTATTTAAATAGCCTGAAACCCTTTTTCTTGGTGGCATGCGGCTGTGTCATCTCCCGTCACTTTCAAACCCGCCAGCGGCGCGTTTTACTTGGTCTCCTTATGCATGCGGTGCATGCGGCAGGTAGGACAATACTTGTTCAGCTCCAGGCGCTGGGAATCATTTTTCCTGTTTTTAGTAGAGGTATAGTTCCGCTCCTTGCACTCGGAACAGGCAAGGTAGATAATACCCCTGGCTTCAGCTTTTTTAGCCATGTTTATTCAATGATACGGATGATGCTGCCGGCACCTACCGTTCTTCCTCCTTCACGAATGGCGAACCTCAAACCCACTTCCAGAGCGACCGGGTAGATGAGCTTTATCTTCATGTTGATGTTATCACCGGGCATGACCATTTCCACCCCTTCCGGGAGTTCGATAGTGCCGGTGACATCCGTGGTGCGGAGGTAGAACTGGGGTTTGTAGCCGTTAAAGAACGGCGTATGGCGGCCGCCTTCATCTTTACCCAGGACGTAAACCTGAGCCTCGGCGTAGGTATGCGGTTTGATGGAACCGGGCGCCGCGAGCACCATGCCGCGCTCGATATCCTCACGCTCAACGCCTCTCAGCAGAGCGCCGACGGCGTCGCCGGCTTCCGCCTGGTCAAGCGATTTATGGAACATTTCCAGACCGGTGATAACCACTTTACGCGGCTGATGGTGCAGGCCGACAATTTCAACTTCATCGCCGACCTTGGCAACGCCACGCTCCACCCTGCCCGTAGGCACAGTGCCGCGCCCCTTGATGCTGAAAACATCTTCAATGTGCATCAGGAAGGGCTGGTCCTTGGCGCGCTGTGGGGTGGGGATGAAATCATCAACGGCATCCATCAGCTTTAGGATAGCGCCGCACCACTGGCATTCGCGTTTGCCGCAGCCGCAATCCAGGGCTTTGATGGCGCTTACCCTTACGACGGGGGTCTTTTCGCCGGGGAACTCGTACTTGGTGAGCAGCTCCCTGACTTCCACCTCTACCAGCTCCAGCAGCTCAGGGTCTTCCATGGCGTCTACTTTATTGAGGGCGACGACGATGTAAGGCACCTGCACCTGGCGGGCCAAAAGCACGTGCTCCCTGGTCTGGGGCATGGGGCCGTCCGGGGCGCTTACCACGAGAATGGCGCCATCCATCTGAGCGGCGCCGGTAATCATGTTCTTGATGAAATCAGCGTGTCCGGGGCAGTCGATGTGGGCATAGTGCCTTTTCGCCGTTTCGTACTCGACGTGGGCGATAGCGATGGTCATGCCCCTGGACTTTTCTTCCGGGGCGTTATCAATCGAATCAAAGGCGCGGTATGAAGCCATGCCGGCTTTGGACAAGACCAGCGTGATAGCTGCGGTTAAAGTCGTCTTGCCGTGGTCGACGTGACCGATCGTGCCAACGTTTACATGCGGTTTTGACCTATCAAATTTCTGCTTTGCCATTTCATCCTCCCTTTTTTCCGAGCCCACCATCGGATTCGAACCGATGACCCCATTCTTACCAAGAATGTGCTCTACCGACTGAGCTAGGTGGGCGTCGGTTTCATTATACAGATTTTAATTGCTACTTGTCTATAGTCACGTTTACCCGGTTTTAAAGTATGGTGGAGGGAGCTAGATTCGAACTAGCGTAGCCCTTAGGGCGGCAGATTTACAGTCTGCTCCGATTGGCCTCTCCGGCATCCCTCCAGACATGACCTACCGCACGGACCCAGCCCGAGAAGGGAATCGAACCCCCAACCTACCGATTACAAATCGGTTGCGCTACCGTTGCGCCACTCGGGCACCAAACTCAAACATGTACTGGAAATAAAAACAGGTAACTTAAGTATTATAAGTACGGTGAACGTAAAAGTCAAGCTGAACGCACGTTCCGGCCGAGCGTGTCAGCGGTATAAATCAAGGCGTATCCGTTTCCGCAGGAGGAACCCGGCGATCAGCCCCACCACCAGCCCTCCGAGGTGGGCCTGCCAGGCGATATTCGAGCCCCCCACGCCGGGGATAGACCACAGCCCGTAGAAAACGAGGACGACCAGCCACAGGGGTACGGGTATCAGGAAATACAGCCGCACCGGCAGTTTGGGGACCATGACCACCATCGCGCCGGCGATGGCATAGATAGCCCCGGAGGCGCCGATGAACAGGCTCAGGTCATTACCCAGCAGCAGGCACAAGGCATTGCCCACAATCCCGCCGATGAAGTAAACCAGGAGAAATTTAACACCGCCGATCAAACGGTAGAGAAAGGAGCCGAAGAAGAAAAGGGTAAGCATATTGCCGAAGATGTGCCAGAACCCGGCATGGATGAACATGGCGGTAACAATAGTCCAGGGATGGCTGGGGAAATAGTGGGGTATCAGGCCCAGGTAATAGGTAAAACGGTCACTGATAACCTGTCCGGAGCCGTAAGGAAACAATTGATTAGGTGAAACGAGCACGGCGACGAATAAAATAAGGTTGGCGATAATCAGCGCCATGACCGGGTTTACACCGAAATCAAGGTTGAGCGAGCGGCGGTAGCTCCGGCGGGGCGGGGGGGAGGAGCGCATATAATCTCTATCACTTAACGGCACGAATAAACTCCCTGAAATACCAGCACTTTCTACTTTATTATTATATCAGCTTTAAAATCAGAGTGCATGGAAATATCCGGGCAATCTTGACTTCAAAGCTAAAAAAAGCGATAATTATGAGGATTCCATGCAATAATCCCCGATAGCTCAACGGTAGAGCGGGCGGCTGTTAACCGCTAGGTTCAAGGTTCGAATCCTTGTCGGGGAGCCAGCAGACAACGAAGAGGGGCTTCGGTTAAAGAAGCCTCTCTTTTTTATTACCGCACCTAAGTTATCAGCCCTTTAGCCACCATAAGCTCGGCGGTAAGGATGGAACCGCCGGCGGCGCCGCGCACCGTGTTGTGGTGCAGTCCCACGAAGCGAATATCGAAGACGTTGCATGGGCGCAGTCGTCCGACCGTTACCGCCATACCGAAACCGGCATCCCGGTCCGTGCGGGGCTGGGGTCGGTCCGGCTCATCCCGATAGATAATGGGGGGCACCGGGGCGGAGGGGAGCTTGAGCTCCTGGGGGAGCGAGGTGAAATTACGCCAGATGCCGATAATCTCGTCCCGGGACGGTTTTTTATCCGCGAACTTAAGGCTGACACAGGCGATATGGCCGTCCGATACGGGGACGCGGTTGCAGTGCGCCGATATCCTGATACCGGTATCAGGCACGATTTTATCGCCGACTACTTTGCCCAGGATTTTGGCCGGCTCCACTTCCGATTTATCCTCTTCCCCGGCGAGAGTGGGTAAAACATTATCAATAAGGTCGATAGAGGCCGGGCCGGGGTAGCCGGCGCCGGACACCGCCTGCAAGGTGGACACAATCATTTTATCTATGGGGTAGCCCGCTTTGATCAGGGCGTAAATAGGCAGCATATAGCTCTGGATACTGCAATTAGGCTTGACGGCCAGCAGTCCATGTTTCCAGCCGCGCTGCTGCTGCTGCCGGGGGATGATATCCAGGTGGTTGTAGTTAATTTCCGGAATCATCAGGGGCACATCAGCAGTGGCACGGTGGGCGGAGTTGTTGGAGACCACGGCGAATCCATTGGCGGCGTACTCTTCTTCCAGCGCCATGGTAGCTTTTTTATCCAGCTCCACCGCGGAAAAGACAATACGGCATTTGCCGGCGGCCTTATATACGTTGTTAGCATCCTCAATGACAATGCCGCGGTACTTATCCGGGATTTCCTGGGCCATGTGCCAGCGCCCGGCGACCGCATCGCCGTATTTTTTGCCGGCGGACTGCGGCGACGCCGCCAGGTATGATACCTCAAACCAGGGATGCCGGCTGAGCAGCCGCAAGTAGTTCTGCCCCACCATCCCCGTCGCTCCGATAACCCCCACCTTGATTTTCTTGTCCATTTCCATCCTCTCGCCTGAATACAGGTCTATACCACGAATTATAGCAGAAATGATAACCGCCTTCACCGTGTCATATTAAGTTGCAGCGGCCCGTTCAACCCTTTTCCCGCCGAAAGCCTCGATAGTGCGCGTGCCGGCGATAACCTCACCGCCGTGAACGATGCCCTTTTTAATAAGGTATTCCTCACCGGCCTTTACCGGAATGCGTTTTCCGTCTATGGCCAACGTGTACTGCCCCTGCACCACCAGCATGTACTCATCATAGTCGTGCACATGCGCGGCGGAGCGGCCGTCCTTATAGACGGTCCAGAAGGCCATCTGGCTGCCGTCAACGCCGTCAAAGACATACCCTTCAATATTTTTAGTGTACTGTGACACGCTGGAAATTTTGTTGACCGGGCGCTTCATAAAATCCGGAAAGCCTTTCATGCTTTTTCCTCCCAGCGGTATTTCAGCTTTTTAGCCTTAAGTTTTTCCAGCTCACAGGTATAGCAGATGCCGTTATGGCAGCAGATAACACCGCCGCATTCCGGGCAGCGCCACTTTACCGCTTCTTTCTCCAGAAATTCAGCCATCCCATGCTCTTTGATGTAAACAAGGTTTTCTATCATACTCATGCGATATTTTGTCCGGTAACGTTTATCCAGGTCCTTGAGGCGACGGCAGGGAAACTGCTCACATTCATAGCAGTACTGAACGCTGCCTTCCCCCAGGAGCTCACAGCTCTTTTTTATAAAAGCGCAGTTCTTACCGCGGGGGCGGCAGCCGGGGCAGTAAGCCTTCAAGATGCCGGTGCGGCGAAGGTCATGAGTCATGGAGAGATAGCTGCTGCACAGGGCGCAGTTCATGCCGCACGGGGCGATTAATATTTCTTCCATTTTCTCCCCCACCTGTTCTCCCAAATCTTAATCCAACCCAATAAAAAAGGGAAGCTTTTTGAAGTGACCCCCAAAAGCTAGACACTTTTATTATAGGGCAAAAAGGGCTTGTTGTCTGTGAATAGCAGGTGGCAAGCCCTTTAACTTTATCTTGATACGTCGGTTGTTGTAGTAGTCCAT